>CAZDFL010000097.1:0-5754 GCA_964504835.1 uncultured Zetaproteobacteria bacterium | reverse complement strand
GGCTGGGATGGTAGCGATGCTGCTTCAAGCGTTTCATTACCTGATTGCCGCAAGCTCTTCCAAACACAATGATTTCCAACAATGAATTACAACCCAAACGATTGGCGCCATGCACCGATGCGCAGGCTGCTTCACCAATGGCATAGAGGCCGGGATATGGTGTTTCCGGATCATCGCCTTGCCTATATACCACTTCGCCAAAGCGATTGGAGGGTATGCCACCCATCGTGTAATGCGCCGTCGGCTGCACCGGGATCGGTTCCTTGGTGCAATCCACACCAGCAAAACGCAGCGCCAATTCGTGAATATTGGGCAGTTTGGAAAGAATCAAATCAGCGCCCAGATGATCGAGTTTGAGTAGCGCGTAATCCTTGTTCGGGCCGCAACCGCGCCCTTCACGCACTTCCAACGCAATGGCGCGCGATACCACATCGCGACTGGCCAAATCCTTGGCCGTCGGCGCATAGCGCTCCATAAAGCGCTCGCCCTCGGAGTTGAGCAGATAGCCACCCTCGCCGCGCACGCCCTCGGTAATCAGCGGACCAACATCGGCAATACCGGTCGGATGGAACTGGAAAAATTCCATATCTTCCATCGGCAATCCGGCTGCCAGTGTCAATGCGCCACCATCTCCGGTGCAGATATGCGCGTTGGTCGTCACCTTGAAAATGCGCCCTGCCCCGCCAGTCGCCAAAATCACCGCCTTGGCCTGAAACAGATGATATTCGCCTTTGGCAATATCCCAAGCCATGACGCCCTGACAACCGTTATCATCGGTAATCAGATCAAGGGCGAAAAACTCCTGATAAAAATGCGTGCCAGCGCGCAGATTCTGCTGATACATGGTGTGTAGAATCGCATGTCCGGTTCGATCGGCCACCGCACAGGCGCGTTTTGCTAAACCACCCTCGCCGAATTCGCGCATCTGGCCGCCGAAAGCGCGTTGATAAATCCGTCCATCTTCCTGACGGGTAAACGGCAGACCGTAATGCTCTAATTCTTTCACCACCAGTGGTGCCGCCCGGCACATATATTCGATGGCATCCTGATCACCCAGATAATCCGAACCCTTAACCGTATCATACATATGCCACAGCCAGTGATCGGACACCACATTGCCGAGTGCCGCATTGATACCGCCCTGCGCCGCCACCGTATGCGAACGCGTCGGCAGGACTTTGGTAATCACGGCCACCCGGTGACCGGCATCGGCCAGTTGCAGCGCGCAGCGCATGCCCGCCCCTCCGGAACCGATAATCACCACATCGTGAAAATGGTGCTCGACTTTATCTGTTGAAAGATATGCCACTTAGCCTCCCCAAGCCCAGATGATAGCCAGCCACCATATCCCGAAGCCGGAGGCCACCAGCAACATCGCTCCGATCAACACCACCCGCCATCCGGCCTGGTGCACATAATCTTCAAAGATCACTTTCAGCCCCATATAGGCATGAATCATCAGTGCCACGATAAGGATCGTATGCAACAGGCGGGAAACAAAGTGATCAAGGATATCCAGCAACCCCTGCTGATCGACGCTGCCGCTATACACAGCCGCCAACAGAAAAAATGGCAGTGGCAACAACAACGCCAGCGCTACGGCAGATAAACGTTGCCAGTACCAGTCGGAAAAACCGCTATGGGCGGAACCGGGTTCTTTGGTGAAGTTCATAACAACACCGCCAGCACCAGCGCCGCCGCCACGCACACACCCAATACCGCCCTGGCGCTGTTTCGAAACGCGCTACGTCCCTCAATCCAACCTGCATCAATACTTAAAAAACGAATACCGTTACAAAAATGATACAACAGAGCCACGCCCACCAACCATAGCGAGAACCGGCCCAGGCCGGAATGCAGCCAGCCGGAGACGGCGGCAAAATTGTCGGCGCTGCCGGTCATGCCGTGCAGCAGCCACAGATATAGGGGAACAAATAACACCAGAATAACACCGGTGATTCGGTGCGCGATACTGGCAATCATGGCGGGATGCCAGCGATAGATGGATAGGCGGGGCGATAAAGGTCGCTCTCTACTGACAGACCGTTCGCTCATTTGGCTAATCCCTCCTCATCCTGGCATTCAAACGAATAAAGTATCGACGATACGACAATGCTACTCCCGCTTAAAAAGCCTTTCCATCCTTCTCAATATTCTGACGCAGATTCGCCACGACTTTTGCCAACTCACCGGCCAGATACCAATGATTACGCTCGCCAGCTTTGCCATGCAAGGCAACCGCTGCAGATATTAATACACCAAGACTCACTTTTTCGACATCTGTTCTGGCTAGCTGCGCCCCAATCATACCCGCCAGCACATCGCCGGAACCGGCCACCGCCAACTGCGCTGAACCAAACGGATTGAGATAAATATCCCTGTCCGGCGAAGCAATCAAGGTTTCCGATCCCTTCAGCACCACCCAGCAATCATAGCGGGTGGTCAGCGCCAGAATCGTTTGCTTACGATCTCGCTGCACTTCTTCCACAGTAATATCGAGCAAGCGCGCAGCTTCGCCCGGATGCGGTGTCATCACCGTGAGTTGTGTTCTGGCCGCCAGTTTTGCCTGCAAGGCAGAACTGGCTCCGACAATATTCAGCGCGTCGGCATCAATCACCATTGGATGCCCCGCATCCAGTAATGCGGACAACAGATCTTGCCGCGATTTGCCCCAGCCCGGCCCGATTACCAGCGCATCGGCATCATGCCAGTCCGATGTAGATTCGGGGTGCACCATCACTTCCGCATTGGCTGCTGCAATCACCGGCCACACGTCATCAGGGCAGGCAATGCTCGCCAATCCGGCTCCAGCGGCATAAGCGCCAAGTCCGGCCAATTGCGGCGCGCCGGTAAATCCGACTGAACCGCCGAAGATCCACACATGCCCATAACTGCCTTTGTGCGACAAACGCGAACGTTCAGGCCAGGCCTGTTCAAGAAAATCGTCATGAATCACGCTGGCGCTTTTCACACAGAAAGCATCGCTCTTCACGTCACAGGAAGCAGACCACGCGTCTTGAATTGTCGCATCAGCAATGCCGATATCTGCCGGAGAGAGCAGCTTGCCAGTATAATCACGCCCGTCATTGAGCCAATGTCCCCACTTGGTCGATGCAATCGGCAGGGTAAAATCAGCCCGAATAGCACCGCCAAGAACGCGCCCTGTATCGGCGCACAAACCACTGGCGATATCGACACTAAGCACCACGCGATCTGTCGCATTAACGCGTTCAACCACTTCGATCATGCGCCCCTGCAACGGCCTGCTTAAACCGGTTCCGAACATGCAATCCACAACCATGCAAGCGCGCACCAGCCAACGTCCCAATTCTGCAAAACTGGTTTCGGAACTGGCTTCACGAATCTTGGCACCCGCCTGACTGGCTCGATCTGCACAGGTTTTGATATGATCTGATAAATCAGCGACGGGTATCAGGCTGACAACCGTAACTGGCAGGCGGCGCTGCCTGAGATAATAAGCTGCCGCAAAACCATCGCCACCATTATTGCCCGGCCCGGCGATAATCACGACCCGGCCATAGTCCGGCATATATTCGATCACGGCGGCGGAAATCGCTGCGCCAGCCCGATCCATCAGTTCATGGGTAGAAACGCCAGCCTGATCTGTTGCCTGATCTGCCCAGCGCATCTGGGCCGCAGTAAGAATTCGTATTTCACTCATGAGGCACCTCCTCCTTATGACGTTACTTATGCTGCAATACCACAAACTCCCTTTTATACAGGGTAATTGTCAACAAGAAAGCCCCCAGTGTATCCGCCAGCCAGTCATAAACGCTGGCGTCCCGACCCGGCGTAAATGATTGATGCCACTCATCCGATATACCATACATCGAGCAAAACAGCACCGTCATCCAGACCAGCCAGAGCGCGGGTAAACGACGATGCCATGTCTGCCAGAACAGGTATGCCATCACCGCATAAGCAGCGGCATGAATCAGTTTATCCTGCATATCGAACGCATAGGGAACCGACAAATGCGACTGGCTGGACAGCCAATAAATCAGCCCGCAATAGCAACACAGCAATAGCAACCAGACTGTTGTTCCTAACGTTTGATTCATGTCTGCGATTCAGCTACTGCGAAAGCCATAGCGATGCCATCATCATCGCTTAGAGACACATGTACGCGCTGAACACCCAACCCTTCAGCAGCTCGTTGGGCACCAGCATGCAGAGTCACCTCAGGCTTGCCGGACGGGGCATGAATCGTTTCGATATGATGTGGCGCTACGCCCTGATGGAAACCTGTGCCGAGCGATTTGGACACGGCCTCTTTGGCAGCAAACAGCATGGCAAATCGACGCGCCGGATTGCCCTTGGCTTTTGCCTGAGCAATTTCTTCCGTAGTATAAATACGTTGTTCAAAGCGTTCACCGTAGCGTTCCAGAGAACGCTCAATGCGTGCAATCACGACGCGATCCACGCCAATTCCGATAATCAACGCATCATCACCGCTTTAAAGTCGACAACCGCCTGATGCAAACCCTTGAACACCGCATCAGCAATGATGGCATGACCGATATTAAGCTCCTCAATTTCTGGAATGGCGCAAATCGCCGCTGTATTGGCAAGGGTCAATCCGTGCCCGGCATGCACCATCAGACCGATATCGCTGGCCAACTGTGCGCCGTCATGCAGCATGGCCAGTTCTGTGGCCTGAGCCTCGCCATGATAGTTGGCATAATGGCCGGTATGCAGTTCAATCACCGGCGCGCCAATATCACGGCTGGCTTTGATCTGCGCGGCAACCGGATCAATAAACATTGATACGCGCACGCCAAGCGCAGTCAATCGCGCCACCACATCGGCCAGTCGCGATTGGTTGCCCACCACATCCAGTCCACCTTCCGTGGTCAGCTCCTCTCGTTTCTCCGGAACCAGACAACAGGCGGCGGGTTTCAGACGTTCACAGATCGCCACAATCGCTTCATTCGCTCCCATTTCCATATTCAGGTGCAGACCGGGGATTGCTGCCAATCGCTCGATATCGGCATCCTGAATATGGCGACGATCTTCACGCAAATGAGCCGTGATACTACCCGCACCTGCGGCCAGACAAATTGCCACAGCATCGACAGGATCAGGGTACACCGTGCCACGCGCCTGCCGAATGGTGGCGATATGATCTATATTCACGCCCAGATTTATCATGATTACCTTACCTTATAATTAATGTTTTTATGAACCATGCAGCCGCGTTAAGAAAAATCAATAAATGGTGCCAGACTCACATACAGAATAAACAGGCTCATCAGAAAAAACAGCATGGCTTGTAGCGGGTTTTGTCTGATTTTATCGACCACAGTCTGATGACGCCCCTCCGCTTTCATCTGGCTGTACTCGGCTTTGATTCGTACCGTTCTTTGCTGTTGATAGGTTTCAATCAATGCACTCGCCTCATCCAGCTTGTTCTCGTCATGAATCCAGATGGCAGGCACCGAAACACCCCAGCCCCCTGCCTCGGTTTCATAAAATTCAATGTCATGCTGCTGCAACAACTGGCGGATATCCTCCGCCTCATCGTCCGGCACATTTCTCAATTTAAATAATTTAGCTGCCATTTATCCACCTTTCACTCGATACGCTGATATATCTTACCGACATAAATTCTCATCATGAACCTTCATATTTCATGCTAATTGAAGGTTGTAGTTTCAATTAGCATGAAATATGACTATCATCACGCTCATGATTGATCGAGATATGAAACCGATACTATTGCATCTGGCAGGT
>CAZDFL010000096.1:2024-5885 GCA_964504835.1 uncultured Zetaproteobacteria bacterium | reverse complement strand
TTGTTGATTAAACTGGATAAGGAAAGCACGCGCTGGTACGGCAGACGCAAAATTGCGCTCAGGTCTATGGCATCTGATAAGGCATTGATGCGTGAATGGATGGCCTGGAAACTGCTGGCCGCCATGGGTGCAAAAGTTCCGGAAGTGCATTTTACGCGGGTGAGTTTTAATCACGGCGAAAAAACTGGGCTGTACCTGTCCATTGAATGGCTGGGAGCGCAGTTTCTGAGCGCCAACAACCTGGATGCAAAGGGTGGCTTTTATCAACCCAATGATGCCAGCCATTGCGGTGATCTGAACAGTAGTGAAAACATGGATCTGTGTTTCGATAAGCTTGCGCCTCAGGATGACGATTACAGTATGCTGAGTGCGATGGCCAAGGCGGTTTCATCGGCCTCTGACGAGGATATGGATAAAGTTCTGGCGCAATACTTTGATGATGAATCTGTGCTCAACTGGATTGTGGCGAATGCTCTGGTAACCAACGGCGATACCTATAACAAGAATTACTGGCTGCATTACAGCCCGGCGCGTAAAAAATGGACGCTGATTCCATGGGACTACAACCTTACGTTTGGCCGCGTTTATGATCCTTTTGCGACCAGGTTAAATGAAAGACCCTTCAAAATATTCAATGATAATTTCCAGTATTTCTTCCCGCCGGATGTGGGCGCCAGCAATCCGCTAAAGGATAAAACGGTGCGTAACCCCAGGTTGCGGGCGAGGCTGGAAACCAAGTTGAAACACTTGCTGGGTCTGGAGCCCAACGGGCCGGAAGAAACATTTGGTTGGTTTTCACCCACGGTGATGCAGGCGCGTATCGGCAATCTGGCGGCAGTGGTTGGCAAGGAAGTATATAAAGATACGTTCCTGACTTTCGGTGAGGAAGTGTTTACCAAGACCTATGAGTCGTTGATGCATTATGTCACTGCCCACGATCATTACCTCGGAGCAAAACTGCAGGGCCCCTATATATGGCAACCGTCACCGGCATTTGATCCTAATCTGCCCCCGGTGGCGGTGGCGCTGCCAAAAGAGCTGTATGGGCATGGTTATATTGACGTGGATGGGCAATCGCTGCATATGACAGATCAGGGTTGGGGCTATTTTGTCGCACGTCTGAATCTCGATGCGCCATTGAAAAAGAAAGCAGAGTTCAAGGTCAATGTGGAAGGTGGCATGGTGCCAAAATATTTGCCGACCGGCCAATCGCCGAGGCGGTGCGTGCAGCGTTCATGGATACTGTCCACGCAAACCCCCGACCTTGCTGTCGATGGTACCTTGATGGTCGAGTACATTCAGGAAAATTCGGCGCGAACCGAAGTGCCTGAGACGCTGCATGAAGAATTGCTGGAATTGTGGATGCTGGACGGTCATCACTGGAAACCGTTAAAGACGAAAGTCAACGAATATGCCAACACAATATCGGCGAAAGGCGTACACCTGGAGTCCGGTCATATTCTGCGTTTTGTTGCCTGTAGCCCGTTTTAACATGCTCAATATGGGGTTATGCTGATGCAGGATCTGCGTGCGTTCCTGACTGATATGAAAAATGAGGATAGCCAGGCGACAATTCGTTTTGCCATCAGGTTGTTCCTTATTCTGCTGGCCTATTATTTAATGAAACCGGTGCGTGAGGAATTGATTCTCGATGGTGGCAGCGCCCAAATCAGAAGTTATGCGCTGGCCGGTCAGGCTGCGCTGCTACTGTTTCTGGTGCCGATTTATAGTCATGTGATTAAGCGTCTGCATGGGGATCAGCTATTTCATATCGTCACCATATTCCTGGCTGCAAATATCGGTTTGTTTTACTTTTTGGGCTCGGCTGGTTTTGATATCGGAGTAGCTTTTTTTATCTGGTTGGGTATTTTTTCAGTGGTTCAGATTTCCCAGTTCTGGACTATGGTGAGTGATTATCACTGTGTGGATAAGGGTAAAAAGCTGACATCCTATATCGCCATTGGCGGTTCGCTTGGTGCCATGATCGGTGCCATGGTTGCCAAGACGCTATACCATGAACTGGGAGCCTATGGCTTGATGGTGGTGGCTATTTTCATGCTGATCATCGCGGTGCTTATTCCCGGAGCCAAGGCCGGGCTTCGAAAAGATCACCACGACAATGCGGATGATGAATCTATCAAACATTTGCTTGGTGGCTTGAAGCGTGTGCTGGATGTACCGTATCTGCGCTGGATTGCTGTGTCGGTCGTGTTGCTGAACCTGATTAATTCCACCGGTGAATTTATTCTTGCCGATTTTGTGACAGCTGAGAAAAGTGGCGCAGAGATCGGCGAGTTTTATTCTACCTTTTACCTGTATGTGAATATTGCCACCCTGATTCTGCAAGCCTTTATGGTGCGGCCATTGTTTCGCGTGATTGGCGTGGGTGGGGCGCTGATCAGTTTGGCTGCAGTTAATCTGTTTATGTATCTATCCGTGCTGGCCTTCCCGGTACTGGCCTGGTTTGCAATTGTGAAAATGGCTGACAATAGTATTGATTATTCAGTCGCCAATACCACCAAGCAGATTCTGTTTTTACCACTGGATCGCTTTACCCGCTATGAAGGCATGTTGGCCATCAATACATTTTTCACACGTTTCGGCGATTTGATTCAGGGTGGTGTGATTTTTCTGGTCATATCCGTATTGTCCTTACCTACCATGGTGCTGGTGGGTACGAATATCGCACTGTGTTTGCTCTGGTTGCTGGCGACGATGAAAGTTAGCCGAATGTTCAGACAGCAAACGGAAAAGTTCAGCGACTAGTTCGGGCTAGATCCGGCCGGTTTTTCTTCGATAATCATCTGTTTATTTCCGAGTGAACTTGTAGCATGGGCAAATTAAAATCCTAGGAGATTATAACATGGCAAATGCATTGAAAGCTGTTGTGCTGGCGGGTGGTTCCGGTAGTCGTTTGTGGCCGTTGTCCAGGCAGCAGCTACCCAAGCAGTTTCTGAATCTCAATGGTGTCGACAGCATGCTCAGCGCTACGATTTCACGTTTGAGCCCGTTGATCGTTCAGGATGATGTGTGGGTGGTTACCGGCGAAGCGCATGCAGCCGGCGAAGCGTTTTCCGAACTGGATGGCTTAAACAAGATTCTGGAACCGTGTGGCCGAAATACGGCGCCTGCAATCGCCATTGCAGCAGCGTTATTACAGGATTTGGGCGACGGTGATCCGGTCATGGTCGTGCTGCCTGCCGATCATATCGTGACTAAAACCGATGCCTTTCAAGCCTGTCTGAAATCGGCGGTGCAAGCCGCTGAGACCGGGCGCATTGTTACGTTCGGTATTGTGCCGACGCAACCGGAAACAGGATTTGGCTATATTCAGACACGGGCGGATGAAGGTCATCTGCATACGGTGATGCGTTTTGTAGAAAAGCCTGATCTGGAACATGCACAACGCATGCTGGACGACGGAAATTACTATTGGAACTCGGGCATGTTTGTGTGGAAGTGTTCGGTGATTCTGGCTCAGATCAAGAAATATCTGCCCGAAATCTGGTCGCTGCTTGAGAAGATGAGAAAACGCTGGAATGGCGGTGAGCCATGGCAGGAAGTAATTCGCAGCGCCTTTGATTTGATGCCCGATATTTCGATTGATTATGGCGTCATGGAGAAGTCAGATATTGTATCGCTGGTTTCGGCCGATATTGGCTGGTCGGATGTCGGCAGTTGGGACGCGGTGCATGAGATGGCGCAGCATGATGATGATGACAACGATATCAGCGGTAATGTGTTGGCGATTGACTGCAAAGGTTCATTGTTGCGCAGTGAAAAAAACCTGATTGCGGCAGTGGGACTGGAAGACATTATTGCCGTGGAAACGCCGGATGCCATTCTGTTATGCAAACGTGG
>CAZDFL010000096.1:0-1924 GCA_964504835.1 uncultured Zetaproteobacteria bacterium | reverse complement strand
ATCGGGCAGGGGCTTGCAAAGATGGCTGCCCCTGTGAGTATTGACTGCTCATGAATGTAAGATTTTCAATATCGATTTGGTTAGCTGCGTTGCTGCTGTGTTCTTCGGCGGCATCAGCAGCCGGACTGACTGTGGTTCACGATGTGCGTTTATGGACAGCGCCGGATCATACTCGGCTGGTATTCGATTTGAATCGGAACATGACATATAAATTGTTTCGACTGCATAAACCGGAACGCATCGTCATTGATATGCAGCAGACCAGCCTGAAAGCCAATCTTAAAAAGCTGGCCTTGCCCGATCCTGTGATCCTGAGTATTCGCCATGGTAAATCCAATAACCAAGGCTTGCGCATGGTGGTTGATGTCAAAGAAGAAGTGCAGCCACGTTCGTTTTTGCTGAAACCGTCGCATGGCAAACCGTACCGGCTGGTGGTTGATTTGATGCGACCGGAAAAAATGCATAATAGTGCTTCCACTCTCAGTGCTGCCCGTAGCAAACAGGGTATTATCATTGCCGTCGATGCCGGGCATGGCGGAGAAGATCCAGGCGCTATCGGGCCGCATAAAGTGCTGGAGAAAAATATCACCCTGGCTGTGGCCAAAAAACTGGCTCATTTCATCAATGCGCAGGCTGGCATGCGGGCAGTCATGATTCGCAAAGGGGATTATTTTGTGCCGTTGAGACGGCGTGTGTATCTGGCTCGCAAAGCGCATGCAGATATGATGATCAGCATTCATGCTGATTCTGTGACGACGCGTTCGGTGCAAGGCGCCAGTGCCTATACGCTGTCAGAACGCGGCGCCACCCAAGGCAGGGCAGCCAAGGCTCTGGCGGCCAAAGAAAATGCAGCCGATCAGATCGGTGGGGTGGCGTCCGAACAGGCGGATGATCCGTTGGTTAGCCGGATTCTCGGCGATATGTTTCGGCGTGACAGTCTGAACAGTTCGCAAATGCTGGCTGAGGAAATGCTTGTGCGCTTAAAAAAGGTTGGCCCGATCAAATATTCAAGGCCAAAACGGGCGCGGTTTTTTGTGCTCGGGGCAATGGAAATCCCCAGCGTGCTGGTGGAGCTGGATTATATCTCCAATCCGAAACGAGAAAAAAAGCTTAAAAGTAAAAAGCATCAGACTCAGTTGGCGACAGCCCTGTTTGATGCCAGTGTGAACTTTTTTCGTAAAATGGGTCGCCTGAAAAAAGCTGAAAATAACCATATGCAACCACCTCTCAAACCTGCTCTCAGTTCGGTCGATGTTGTTGTAATGTCTGAAATACAGGGGTTCTAAACGATGCTTCCTTCATACTCATCAAAGGATCTATATCGTCGCCTGCTTGGTTTCCTGACGCCTTATAAAGGTCGTTTAAGCATTGCTATTGCCTGCATGATAGTTCTGGCGGCTTGTACGGCGGCGATGGCATGGATGTTGAAGCCGGTGCTGGATGAAGCGCTGTCGGGCAAGAACGGGCAGTTAATTTATATTATTCCGGCTCTGATTATTGTGCTCTATGTGATCAAGGGCGCGGCCTATTTCGGGCAGGCATACACCATGGGTTATATTGGTCAGAAAGTTATTTTTGATCTGCGTAACCTGTTATATAAACGGCTTACGTCACAATCGCTGTCCTTTTTTGCGCATCGTAAAACCGGCGAGTTGCTGGCGCGTTTGTCCTACGATGTGACACTGGTGCAGGCGGCGGTCAGCACAGCCGTCACAGCATTGATGCGCGATGCAATCTCCATTGTGTTTTTGGTTGGAGTGGTGTTTGTGCAGGATTGGATGCTGGCTCTGATTACCATGCTGGTGTTTCCGGCAGTGATTTATCCGATTGCCCGTTTTGGCCGCAAAATGCGCCATGCCACGCTGGACGGACAGGCCGCCATGGGCGATTTGACCAGTCTGCTGGAGGAAACGGTTGGCGGTAT
>CAZDFL010000095.1:0-5969 GCA_964504835.1 uncultured Zetaproteobacteria bacterium | reverse complement strand
TGGCGCATCTGGCTGTGGCGATTACTTCGCCCGGTGATTTGATTTTGACGCCGAACCCTGCCTATCCGATTCATCCCTACGGCTTTATTATTGCCGGCGCTGATATTCGCCATGTGCCGATGGGGCCGGGTTATGATTATTTCGAGGAAGTGCAGAAGGCTGTGAAGGATTCATGGCCCAAGCCGAAAATTCTGGTCGTGAACTTCCCGTCCAATCCGACCGCCGAGGTGGTCAATCTGGATTTCTATGTTAAGTTAGTCGATTTTGCGCGTGAGAATAAGCTGATTGTGATATCCGATATTGCTTACGCTGAAATCTGTTTTGATGGCTATCAGTGTCCGTCGATTTTGCAGGTTCCGGGTGCCAAGGATGTGGCTGTCGAGTTTTATTCGCTGTCCAAAACCTACAATATGCCTGGCTGGCGCATGGGCTTTATGGTGGGTAATCAGGAAATTGTGGCGGCGCTGGCCAAGGTGAAATCATACCTCGATTACGGCATGTTTCAGCCCTTGCAGATTGCCTCGTGCGCTGCTTTGAACGGGCCGCAGGATTGCGTGGAAGAGATTCGGCTGATGTATCAGTCGCGCCGCGATGTGTTGATCGATGGGCTGCATAAAATGGGCTGGATGGCCGAGAAACCGAAAGCCACCATGTTTGTCTGGGCTGAAATCCCCGATGAATTCAAGGCCATTGGCTCGCTGGAATTCTCCAAGCGCATGCTCAAAGAGGGCGGCGTAGCGGTGTCGCCCGGCATCGGTTTTGGCGACTATGGCGATGAATATGTGCGCATCGCATTGATCGAAAATGAACACAGAACCCGGCAGGCGCTGCGCGGTATGCGCAAGTTCCTGCATGCGGGAGTTTAGCGTTAGGGGTAAAGTGTCAGGAGTGAGACGGTTGGTTTTTCCTCACCCCTCACACTTCACTCCTCACCAAATTGGAGATTTGTATGACTGAAATAAGAGTTGGATTGCTGGGGCTGGGTACGATTGGAACCGGCGTGGCACGGATTTTGATTGAACAGCAGGAACTGATGAGTCGCAGGCTGGGCAAACAGGTGCGGTTGGTGGCTGCGGCGGATCGGGATCTGGAGCGTGATCGCGGACTGGATTTCACGGGTGTACGCCTCACCGACGATGCCAACGATATTATCACTGCGGATGATATTGATCTGGTTGTTGAGTTGATTGGCGGATATGAACCGGCACGCACGTTTGTGGCGACGGCGCTGGCGCATGGTAAACATGCTGTGACCGCCAATAAGGCGCTGATTGCCAAGCATGGTGAAGAGCTGTTCCAGATTGCGGCTGAAAAGGGTGTGGCTGTTGGCTTTGAGGCGGCAGTGGGCGGCGGTATTCCTTGTTTAAAAGCGTTGCGCGAAGGCTGTGCAGCCAATGCGGTGGAATCGGTTTATGGTATTCTGAATGGCACCTGCAATTTCATTCTCACCAAGATGGAGAATGAAGGGGCCGATTACGCCGATGTGTTGAAGGAAGCGCAGCAGCTCGGTTATGCCGAGGCCGATCCTACATTTGATGTTGAAGGCATTGATACGTCCCACAAATTATCTATTCTGGCCGCCATGGCGTTTGGTTCGAAAATCAAGTTCGATGAAGTGTTTACCGAAGGCATCAGCAACATTACCGCAGAAGATATCGAATCGGCTGCCGAACTGGGTTACCGTATCAAATTGCTCGGCATCGCCAAGCCGCATGGAACTGATGGCACTGTTGAGCGGGTCGAAATGCGTGTGCATCCGACGCTGGTGCCCATCGATTCGCAATTGGCTCAGGTGTCCGACTCGTATAATGCAGTGCAGGTGTCGGGTGATTTTGTTGAACATACGATGTATTTCGGGCGTGGCGCTGGCGAGCGGCCAACAGCGTCTGCTGTCGTAGCCGATATCATGGATATCGCCCGTGTGGTGCCTGACGGGGTTAAACATCTGGCACCGCCGATGGGTTTTGTCGAGGCAGAACGCCGTGATCTGGAAACCTTGCCGGTGGCTGATATCGAATGTGAATATTATTTACGCCTGATGGTACAGGATCAGCCGGGCGTGATTGCATCGGTCACATCCATTCTGGCCGATCACCGCATCAGTCTGGAAGCGATGAGCCAAAAAGAACGCTCATCGGCCAACAGTGTGCCGGTGATTATGTTGACCCACGAAACGACCGAAGGAAATTTACAGGCCGCCATCAGCCGCATTACCGGATTGAAAGCTGTCGAAGAAGATGTGCTGATTCTGCGTAAAGAATCAGCCGTCGCTTAATAGGAAGTTATCATGCCCAGATACGAAGGAATCATTAACCGTTACCGCGCGTTTTTGCCGATAGGCAAGGATGATTCGGTCATTACCCTGTATGAGGGCAATACGCCGCTGCACGAATCGATGAATTTGCGTAATGCCATCAACCCCGAACTGAAGCTGTTCCTCAAATTCGAGGGTTTAAATCCGACCGGCTCATTCAAGGATCGCGGTATGACCATGGCTGTGACGCAGGCTTATAATGCCGGTTCACGGAAAATAATCTGCGCTTCAACCGGCAATACATCTGCCTCGGCTGCGGCTTACGCGGCCAACTGCGGCATGGATGCCTATGTCTTGATTCCCGATGGCAAGATTGCGCTGGGCAAGATGAGCCAGGGCATGCGTTATGGTGCCAAGGTGATCCAGATTCGCGGCAATTTCGATGATGCGCTGGAACTGGTACGCGAGATTTCCGCCGATGGCTCGATTTCACTGGTGAACTCCGTCAATCCTTACCGTATTCAGGGTCAGAAAACAGGTGCATTTGAGATTGTCGATGAACTGGGCTTTGCGCCGGATTATCACGCCTTGCCGGTCGGCAATGCGGGCAACATCACCGCTTACTGGATGGGATATAAAGAATATCACGAGAAACGCATCAGCAAATCGTTGCCGAAGATGATTGGTTTTCAGGCCGCTGGCGCAGCCCCGATTGTCAACGGCGCACCTGTGGAAAATCCGGAAACGGTGGCCACGGCCATTCGCATCGGCAAACCGGCCTCATGGCAGCAGGCGGAAGCCGCACGCGATGAATCGGGCGGTCGCATTGATGCCGTCACCGATGACGAAATTTTGCAGGCCTACGATATGCTGGCATCAATGGAAGGTGTATTCTGTGAACCTGCTTCGGCTGCTTCCGTAGCTGGCGTTATCAAGCTCAATAAAGCCGGTTATTTTCAGCCGGGGGCAAGTATCGTGTGTACCCTGACCGGTAACGGCCTGAAAGATCCGGATACCGCCATGCAGGGCATTCCGACGCCGGTGACGATTGATGCCAATGAAGATGCCGTACGTCGGCTGTTGGAGTCATAACAGGCGCGTGAATGTTTCGACGCTGATTATCAGCCAGGCTTTGATTCAGCATCAGGATGGGGTTTCGCTCCATCCTGATTTGTTTTCGTGGGAAAAACAGTTATCCGCATATCGCCAGCGCTGGTTTCATTGTGGCGCCAAAAATCCGTTGGGCTGGTACGCCGCCCTGTGCGATACATCGCCGACTGCTTTGCTGATGCAGCAATGCGATGTTTTGCCGCAAGACATGTCCCAATGCTGGGTGGCATCGCCTTATCATGCCCAACTGGCGCGTACGTCGGTGCGGGTGATGCCGGAAGGTCAGTTTGCATGGGAGGCGGAAGATGCGGCTGAATTATGCGAAATACTGAATCCGTTACTGGCCGAAGAGGGCATGCAGCTATTCGCTGTTGGCGCGGCATTGTTATTGGCTTGTCGGGAACCGATGCAGGCTTACCCGCAGGGCTTTGGCTCGATATCGGGCAACTTATTGCCGGATCGACACCATGAAGGCGAAGACGGTGGCCGTTTAAATCGTTTATTGTCCGAGATTCAAATGTTCCTGTTTCAGAATCCTTTAATGGCGAGACATCAACGGGGCGAGCCTGAAGTAAGCGGCATCTGGCTCTGGGCACCGATGCATAAAGCGGATTCATCCCATACAAAGAAAATCGCCGTGGCAACGCGAAACCCTGTGCTGCATTCCATTGTCGATGGCAAGGGTGCCGATGTGATGATTACTGAACCGGAACGCATGGGTGAATTGATGCTTTCGGGTGCGCCGCTGCCAAAACGCATGGTCTTGGCCGGTGAGGGTTATGCCGTATTGCTGACAAAATCATGGATGCCGAAACTTGGCAAACCGGAATGGAAGCCACGATCTTTAAAGTCGGAAGATGATCTGTACACACGCCTTAAATAAGCTTTCTATCATGTAAATAGGCATGTATAGTTCCGATATGCATGGATATAGGCCAAGAAACGTCGTTGCTGATATTGTGAATCGTTTGCGAACCAACCCCGCAGTGGCTTTGCTTGGGGCTCGACAGGTTGGCAAATCGACGCTTGCGGAAATGATTGCCGAGCAGTTTCCCGATGTGATGTATGTGGATCTGGAGCGCCCTTCTGATCTGAACAAATTAGCAGACCCGGAAGCTTTTTTTCAACAGTTTCAGGGTA
This sequence comes from uncultured Zetaproteobacteria bacterium, assembly GCA_964504835.1. Lineage (GTDB taxonomy): Bacteria > Pseudomonadota > Zetaproteobacteria > Mariprofundales > Mariprofundaceae > Mariprofundus. The sequence continues at coordinate 1,465 of CAZDFL010000095.1, read as the reverse complement.
GAATGATTTGCCTGGATGAAATTCAGCGTGCGCCTGAGTTATTTGCAGTATTACGCGGCGTCATTGATCGCAGCAGGCGCAATGGACAGTTTTTATTGTTGGGCTCGGCATCTCGTGATTTGATCAGGCAGAGCTCAGAATCATTGGCAGGGCGGATTTCCTATCTGGAAATTACACCCTTTTCACGAACAGAGACAAGGGATATGGATATGAGCCGTTTATGGCTGCTCGGTGGCTATCCGCGCAGTTTGTTGAATGAGGATGATTCATCGTCTTTTCAATGGCGTGAAGATTATATCCGTACATTTCTGGAGCGCGATATTCCTCAACTGGGGTTCCACATTCCGGCCAATACGTTAGCTCGTTTCTGGCGCATGCTGGCGCACTGTCATGGACAGACATTGAATGCGGCAAAACTGGCTGACTCCATGGGGGTTAGCGGCCATACGATCAGGAAATATGTTGATTTGCTGGAACAGACATTTGTGGTCAGAACATTGCCGCCATGGGCGGGGAATACAAAAAAGAGGTTGATTAAAGCGCCCAAGGTTTATATTCGCGATAGCGGGCTGTTGCATACGCTGCTGGATATTGAATCGATGGATCAGTTGTTTGCGCATCCGGTTTATGGCGCGTCATTCGAGGGGTTTGTGATTGAAAATCTGCTCACGCAACTGCCTCGCTGGCAGGCCAGTTTCTATCGAACATCCGGCGGTGCAGAAGTTGATCTGGTACTGGAAAAGGGTGAGTTTACGATTGCCATTGAAATTAAGGCATCAACCAGCCCTAAACTTGGCAAGGGTAACTGGAGTGCATTTGAAGAATTGCAGGCTGATCGCTGTTATGTGCTTGCTCCTGTGGATTGCACTTATCCCGTCAACGGGAAAGTTATGGTGACGACACTCGATGCGCTGATTGAAGATATAAAGACATTTTGATGCTGGTATGCAGTGAGAATATGTAGACTGATTTTCGTAGTCTTTGGGCAGCGATGTTGCCGAAGAGCGCGGCAGGCATGACTTCATATAGCGCGGCTAAAGCCGTACCTCCTGAAATAGTTGGCTGGATGAACGGCTTAAATGTGCGAGAGAAAGGATGCTTATGTTACCTGAAATAATCACAGTGAAAGGGCGGATGCTGTCATGGCATCATGAGCCGCTGCTGGCGGACGATCCGGCGGCGGCCTGGAAAGGCTTGCTGGCGGCACGGGGATTAAGCGAGTCCGATCCATTTTTTGCGCCGCGACTGGCTGATTTGCCCGACCCGTTGGCCATGACGGATATGGAGAAAGCGGCAACGCGTGTGGCCGCTGCCATTGTGAACGGAGAAAAAATCCATATTTTCGGTGATTTCGATGCCGATGGTGTCAATGGCACAGCAATTCTGCTGGAAGCGCTGCGTGGTGTCGGTGCATCGGTGTCATCATCGATTCCGCATCGGGCGGATGATGGGCACGGCATTGGCG
>CAZDFL010000094.1:4038-6032 GCA_964504835.1 uncultured Zetaproteobacteria bacterium | reverse complement strand
CGCGATCACCAAAACCCAGCCAACGCCCGGCTCTGGCCTTGATATGGTGGTTGCGTTCCAGCGCCGCCTCAACCAGATGCCGTTCAAATGCAGCCACCGCCTTTTCAGCCCGAATACCCGTATCAGGCAACTGGTGAAACCATGTTTGCAGCGGGTCATCGTCATCACCCCCCGGTTGCGGCCCACTCAATGACGGAATTGATTCCACCACCGATGTTACCGCCAGCACCACGGCGCGCTCGATTACATTCTCCAGCTCACGCACATTGCCCGGCCAGCTATAGCGCGCCAGCTGCTCCATAACATCCTCGGAGAGCGCATCCATGCGTTTGCCGCACATGGCCGCTTTGCGTAACAGAATCGCATCGGCCAGTTGTGCCAAGTCGTCAAGATGATCGCGCAATGGCGGCACTTCGATTTCCACCACATGAATGCGGTAATAGAGATCATCACGGAATACGCCCGCCGCCACCTGTTGTTCCAGATCCTCGCGGGTAGAGCAAATCAGACGCACATCGGTGCGGATAATCGCCTCACCGCCCAGCCTGGAAAACTCACCGCTTTCCAGCGCTCTGAGCAATTTCCCCTGTACCGGCAATGGTAATCCGGCCACTTCATCCAGAAACAAGGTGCCGCCGCTGGCGCGTTCAAACCAGCCCAGCTTGCGTTTGCCGGCACCGGCAAAAGCGCCTTTTTCATAACCGAACAACTCCGACTCCAGCAATTCGACATTCATGGCAGCGCAATTAATCGCAATAAACGGCTGTTTGGCTCTATTGCTTGCCGCATGCAACTGCCTCGCGACCAGCTCCTTGCCGGTGCCTGTTTCACCACGGATCAACACTGTAGAAGGCGCCGCTGCAACCTGAGAAATCATGGTTCTGAGCGCCTGCATGGCGGCTGATTCACCCAGCAAATCATTATTGACACGCGTTTCCAGCGCCCGTTTCATTTCCTGTTCGCGCATGGCTCGCCAGTGGATTTCCATGCTGCGATCAATGGTTCCCTTGACCTCATCCGGGTCGAATGGTTTGCCAAAGAAATCCAGTGCGCCCAGCTCCTGCGCCCTGAGCGCCAGCGCCCGCTCGTCATGGCCAGTAATCACCACCACCGGCGTATCCGGGCTTTCCACGGCCAGTTTTTTCAGATAGCCCATGCCGATTTCCGGATTGTCCGGCTCTGGCGGCAAAGCCAGATCGAGTACAACCAGATCAACCCGGTTGCCCGACAAGGCCTCGTCGGCGCCTTCCAGATCACCGGCTTCAAGAATATTATATGATTCTTTCAACAGCAGCTTCAGGTTCAGACGATTGATATCATTATCATCCACCACCAGCACAGTTTGCTTCATGATTCATTCTCCCTTGGCTGCTCGGCAGCGTCACGTTCACCAGGCTGATTCTGCCACAGCGGCAGCCGTACAATGAAGGTGGAACCTTTACGCGCACCACCGCTTTGGGCTGTAATCGTTCCGCCATGCGCTTCAACAATCCGCCGACTCAGGTACAGCCCCACACCGAGTCCGTTACTCTTGCTGGTTGCAAACAGGTGAAATAACCGCTGCCTGATAAAGGCTTCTGTCATGCCACAGCCCTGATCATACACCCGCACTTCTGCCATCGGGCAATCGGCAGTTTCGGAATTTTTCGATTCAATCAAATGCGCCTCAATGCAAATTTTCCCCTGACCCTGCATGGCCTGCACCGCGTTATCATACAGATTCTCGAACACGCCCTGCAATAAATCGGCATCCCCGGCGACAGCGGGTACATCGTCAAACGCCTGTTCGATTTGCAACGATTCCGGCCACAGGCGGTCGCGGATGCTCGATTGCAGCAACGCCACCAAATCAAGCGGCGCAATCAGCGGGTCGACCGGCGCATTGGGGTCGGACATGCGCTGCATCAACGTCTGCATTCGTCCTGTCACTTTACGAATAGCCGTCAGCATACGCTGCACATCATCTTCATCCAGTTTTCCGGAACCAAGATGAT
>CAZDFL010000094.1:0-3938 GCA_964504835.1 uncultured Zetaproteobacteria bacterium | reverse complement strand
CCGGAACCAAGATGATGAGCCAGAAAAGACAGATCATGCAAGCGGTTTTTCAAATCGTGGGAATGCAACTGGCGGGTCACGCGGGATAGTGAATCCAGTCGCGCCGCTTCCGCCTGCTTATGCGTCAAACGAGCATGCTCCAGGCTCATGGCCGAGAATTTTGCCAGTGATTCCAGACTGGCGCGCTCTTCCGCATCCATCGGCCTGCCATCGCGTCTTGGCCCCAGCCACAAACATGCCTCACCATTGGCAGCTGACAACTTCAGACGCAGGGCATAATCGGCATGCGTATCGCCCTGAAAGTCAGTCGGGATCAACGGTGCCTGAGGAGGATAGGAAAACCAGTCGCCATTGGGCAAGGCGCGTTCATCGAGTGCGGCATAACGACGATAGCTAACATTGCAAATGCGCTCCAGCAAAGCGCGCTCGACATCTTCAATTTGCAATTGAGCCAGATCGCCCGCCCCCAGTTGCCGGATGGCGACCAGCATATCCAGTTGATGGCGGAAGAAAATACGATCCAGTCCTCGCTGCATGCCTTGTACCAGAGGCGCATAGCCGAACGCAGCTGTAATGGCCGCGATAACCATGGCCCAGACTGAAACCGGCTGACCGGTAACGGCATACACCGCCGACTCAGCCAATACCAGCACCAGCACAAACATCGCAATCGCAGCCAGCGTGGCTGCGAAATATGCGAATGAATGCACCACCCGCCTGAAACTGAATATCAAACGCAGTGCAGAAGGGGCCTCATCCGTGATCGGCAAGCTCCAGCCGGGTGCAGACTTCACCCTGTTCATATTCGAAATCCAGCATGGCCTGACGCAAACCATCCAGCGGCTCACCGGTAAGCGGCAACAGGGGCAGACGCAGTTCATCAGGCATCCAACCCAGCAAATGGCAGGCCGCCTTGACTGGAATAGGATTGGCCTGCACGAACAGCATCTGATTGAGCCTGTGCATACTGAATTGCGCCTGACGCGCCGTGTCCAGATCGCCAGCGCGCATGGCATCGGTCAGGGCCAGCATCGCTTGCGGCGCAATATTGGCCACGACGGAAATCACCCCGTCGCCCCCAAGCGCCATAAACGGCATCACGCTGGCATCATCGCCCGAATAGCATTCCATGCGCCCTTCGCAGGCTGCCATGGTTTGTACCATCTGCTCCATATTGGCAGTGGCATCCTTGATGCCGACGATATTGGTAATATGCGACAATCGACCCACCGTTTCGGGCAGAATATTGGAATTGGTACGCCCCGGTACATTGTACACCAGTTGCGGCAGATGCACGGCATCGGCCACCGCCTTGTAGTGCTGATAAATACCTTCCTGGGTCGGCTTGTTGTAATAAGGAGAAATCAGCAGAGCACCGTCTGCACCCAGCGTTTTGGCCGCCGATGTGAGTTCGATGGATTCGGCAGTATTATTGCTGCCCGTACCGGCAATCACCGGCACCCGACCGGCCACCTGCTCAACGGCAATGCCAATGACTTGTTTATGTTCAGCAAACGAGAGTGTGGCCGCCTCACCGGTGGTACCGGCCGGCACCACGCCATTGACGCCCGCCTCAACCTGTCGCTCCAGATGGGCGCGAAAAGCATCCTCATCAATTTTACCGTTTCTAAATGGTGTAACCAGTGCGGTCATGGTGCCGTGAAACATTGAAGCCTCCGTATTGCCGGTGTTGCCGAACAAATTCGGCGTAAACACATGAGGCTGAACTATAACCCTAGAATTCTCAGTTGGAAGCACCTACGCGCCGCCGACCGAATGTATTTTACATGACGGTCATGAATGGCAGGCCTCTCAGGCAGGCTGGGCTTTGACGATAATTTCAATGCGGCGATAATACGGATTCTTTTGTGCGATTTTGCTGGCCGGGAGCAATATGGGCCGCCCTTTGCCTGTGGCACTGATGGCGGGGTCGCCAACCCCATGTTGTTGTAAATAATCGGCGACTGCACGCGCCCTGTTCTCGGACAGCGTTCTGTTTGCCCTGGACGATATGGCATCATTGGCATAAGCCACAACGGCAACAGTGGACTGGCCATGCTTGCGCACCGCTCTGGCTACATCATCCAGCGCCAGTCGCCCTTGCTCGCTTAATTCGGCAGAACCCGCAGGAAACTCAGCGCCGTGTTCCATGGTGATTTTCAGCACATCGGGTTTCACCCGCTCAATATACAAGTCACCGTTTTTGCTGCCTTCAGACAGGCGAATTTCTCTTTCCTGCTGATTCATGCGATCCACCACAAGGTTGCCCACCACATAACCGCTTGCAGCACCAGCCAGCGCACCGGCCAAAGCCAGACCGGCCGTGTCCGAACTCACCGTTGATGCAGCGGCACCAACGCCTGCGCCAATGCCAGCACCGACAACCATCATCACTGCGATAATTTGCTTATCTTCCTTACTCAGAGGTTTATGGCTCGGCGCACAGGAGGAAACCAGCACCAGCAGCAGGCATAGCATCGAACAGGAGCGCAACATCAACATACTGTTTGGTCGCGTGAGAACCGGTTTATTACAGCTTGTGCGTCTGTCCGACTGACGCCTAGGAGATTTTCTCCAGCCCCTGATATTCTTCTACTTCCACATATACACAGTGCGGATAAACCGGGCCGATATCCACCATCACCCAGCTATCGCCCCGAAGCCCCAGCTCAACATCGAACACATCACCGGCTTCAATCAAATCAAGCACAGGCCGGGGCAATAAAACCGGACCAACCGTTTCGCCCTGATTTTCGAAATTGAGATATACCCCTCCGTCAGCGATGTTCGATACGCGACCATGGCCTTCCACAAAACGCGAGAAACGCTGGCCGCGTAGACGGGGCGGCACGCCAGTGCCGGAGCGCACAAAATGGAACAACACCTGCGATACGCGCAGCACGCGCGCTACCGCCGGTGTAATATCATCCAGAATCGCTTTAAACTCCAGATAGTCGCTTTGCGACCACCAGCTCTGCGCATAGACAAATTCGACCCAGGCCGACAATGTGTCGGCGTGGGTCTGGATCAATTCGGCATCGCCTGTTTCGCGCAATAAAAACCAGCCGAGAAAATCACGCAAGTGCTCCGGATCCAGCGACTTGAGCGGCAAGCGCCCCAGATCACCAGCCAGTTCAATATCGCCCTGCAACAAATCGTTCATATGGGATTCAAGGTTTTCTTCCCATTCCGAATATTCACCTTCATCAGTCCCCTCCTGATCATCAAACAGATCAGAGAAGTGCAGCAAATAGGTGGTCAGCGCATCCATACACTGCTCCGCTTGCAGCGGGGAGATGGATTGCTCGCTGGCGACCCTGCTAATGAAGGCATCCATGGTGTCCTGAAGTAACGGCATGCGCCAATTGTTGCCCGAAAAGCATCAAATGGCTATGTTCGCGCTCCATTTAATATGAAACAAACAGGGGTATCATCATGATCATCAACGTTGTATCAACGCGAGTCGGCAATATTCTGGAATGGAATAACGGTCTGTGGCGTGTGATGAAAACCCAGCATGTCACGCCGGGCAAGGGCGTAGCCTGCATGCAACTGGAAATGCGTAATATCGAAACCGGCACCAAAACGAACAAACGTTTCAATTCCACCGAAAAGGTGGAGCGCGTCGTTTTGTCGCAACGCGACATGCAATATCTCTATGCCGATGGTGAAGATTATCATTTTATGGATATGGAAACCTATGATCAGATCACGCTTGGCGCGGATATGCTCGAAAATGCCCTGCCCTATATGTTGCCCGAAGCCATGGTGACGGTTGAATTTCATGAAGAGCGGCCACTCAATGTCAAACTGCCGCAAACCGTGGTGCTCGAAGTGGTGGAATGCGATGCAACCATCAAAGGCCAAACGGCAACCGGCTCCTACAAACCCGGCAAGCTGGAAACCGGCGCATCAATTATGGTGCCGCCTTACCTGGA
>CAZDFL010000093.1:0-6229 GCA_964504835.1 uncultured Zetaproteobacteria bacterium | reverse complement strand
TCGGATCAATGGATTCTGCCGGGCATTCATACCGTGAACCGCATCTGTTATCTGGAGCTAAAATGAGCGATTCGATCACGGAACTGATTATGCGGGATGAGTGCAAAACGCTGGAATTCAAGCGGGATGCGTCTTCGATTTACCGTTTATCTGGCCGAGCCGCATGTTATCGCACCGAAATCACCGACCCAGTTGGGGGTACAGTCAGGGGCCCAGTCAGGGGCCCAGTCAGAAATCATACTGGAAGCTCTGTCTGATGGAGCGTTATCTGCATCTGAATTGATGGCTGTGCTCGGCCTTGAATCCAAAACCGGAGCATTCAAGCGCGCCATCAAGGAGCTGTTGGAACACAAAAAGATTGAATACACTATTCCCGATAAACCCAATAGCCGTTTTCAGCAGTATCGGATAAGAAAGTGATGAGAGAGAAGTGGTTAGTGGACAGTGAAAATTAGCTTTGCCATTGTCTCCGCACTGCGTAGAGAATTGAGTTGATGTATATTGGAGCCACTATGCCATGAATGATATGAATGTTGTGATATGAACAATTACGAATTCCGGGTGCAGCAACGGGTGGCACCGACGGCAGTGGAAAAACATTTTATCGAAGCGGAAAAAGAGATGAAGCAGATTGAAACTGCCAATAAGAAGAGCAATGTTTAAGGTTATGGAAAAATATCAGGAGGTCTATTGTGCAAATATCGTTACCACTGGATAAGATGAGTGTTCAGGAAAAAATATCGACAATGGAAACATTGTGGCGTGATTTGTCGCGGAATGACTCCGGGTATGAATCACCATTATGGCATCGGGAAGTGTTGGAATGCAGGGAAGCCGAGGGTGGAAAGCTGACCGATTGGGAAGAAGCAAAGCAAACAATTCGTGAGCGGACATGCAAATAAAAATTCTGGAGCAGGCCGAAGATGATTTATTGTCCGGCTTTCGCTTCTATGAAAAGCAAGAGGAAGGGTTGGGCGATTATTTTCTGGATTCGTTATATGCCGATATTGATTCCTTGCTAATCTACGCAGGGATTCATCGTATTGTGTTTGGCAAGTATTACAGACTTTTATCTGATCGGTTTCCTTTTGCTATTTACTACCAATTCAAGGATAGCATTGTCTACGTGAATGCCGTTCTGGATTGTCGCCGAGATCCCCAACGGGCGGTATCGCGGCTTTTATGAATGTGTTGATTTACTGTTGATGTCGCCTGCCAATATGTTACGCAACCATATGTAACGTAATATTACGTTGAAGCTGGTGGTGCTGAATAACGAGGCGTGCTGGATGCAACGGCTGAAGGCTATGGCATAGAGAGCAGAAACTTGTCTGCGCTGATGGTGCGGATGTTGCCACGAAGCTGATCCACGCCCGGCACTGCCGGTGACGAGAATGGAAAAGTCACCTTTGTGTTTGTCGAACAGACCTTTAACATGGTTTTTCCAGTCATGGTACTTGTGAATTTCATCCAGCATGATGAGCTTGGCATCACCTGCGAATGCGCCTTGCATAAACCGTTTTCGGTCATCTCTGGCATCCCAGTTCAGTTAAATAACGATGTTTCATGTATGAGGCAGTACAAAGATTTTCTACTATAAGCAAGAATACATACAAAGATATTTGACTTTGATAGAATTTCTAAGGCTACGTTTCTCACAGGTGCCGAGGCGAACTGTTTGAGTGTTGAGCAATGCTCTACAGTTATCGCTAAAGCGGTTAGTGTTGCCGCATGACTAATAATAATATGCTCAAAAAAATCGCTATTGCCAACAATCTCAAACATTTTGAAATGAAAGAGATTTTTGAGCTCGGCGGGTCTGAATTCAGTAGCAGCCGGATTAAGGCGTTTATGGCTGGTTCGAAAAACAAGAATTATGAAAAACTCTCCGATGAGTTTTTTGAGGGTTTTTTGAATGGCCTGATTATCTATTCGCGCGGGGCGCTCGATGAGCCTGAGCAGCTACCGCGAGGTGTCGAGAATTATATCATCGGCCTGATCGAGTCGGCCAATAGCACAGCCATTGAAGAAATTCGCAGTTTGATCGATGCCGTCAAAACCGAGACCCCCACGACCTGAAGCTGTAAAATATGTGGGCGTAAGCCCATGCAATATGCGTGTCACAATCGCCTGTTATGCTGCGCCAAAATCTTGTAAACAGATGATGGTGCTTTATGACAGAACCTCTGGTTTTTGGCGTAATCGTTTCACTGGCTTCAATTGTATTCTATAAACTGTGGATTCGGCTCAGATTATCGCGAGCCAAGCATGGCTCGATGGCCGGGCATTCCAAATGGTCACGCCGCATGGCTGGCTGGATTCCATCGTTTGATTATGATGAATCCCGCTTCTTCAACAGTGACGGCGCACCTGATGACATTAGCAGACAACGTCATCTGGCCTTTCATCAACTGGCCTCTCAGTTCAAAAACGCCTCACCCAAAAGTATTGCTTTTTCCGAGTCGCTGGATGCATCCGTTTCCGATGTGCAATTTACCAATGCTTATCGGGTTCCGTTCCCGTACAGACAATATCTTCAGCAGCATTTGAAGCTGGGCTCGGTGGCCGAAAAGACCGATGGCGTGCGCATTCAGGATATGGATGGCAACTGGAGTTATGATCTGACCGGCTCCTATGGCGTTAATCTGTTCGGCTATGATTTTTATAAAGACTGCATGGAAAAAGCCTGGGACAAGGTGAAGCAACTCGGGCCCGTGCTGGGGCCGTATCATCCGCTGATTGGCGATAATGTCGAAAAGCTGAAATCCATTTCCGGGCTCGATGAAGTCTCGTTCCATATGTCCGGCACCGAGGCGGTGATGCAGGCGGTGCGCATGGCGCGTTATCACACGGGCAAAACCCATCTGGTGCGTTTCTGCGGTGCCTATCACGGTTGGTGGGACGGCGTGCAGCCGGGCATCGGGAATCAGCGCAAAACCAGCGATGTGTATACGCTCAGCGATATGAGCGACAACACGCTGAGCGTGTTGAACACGCGCAATGATATCGCCTGCGTGCTGGTCAATCCCTTGCAGGCGCTGCACCCCAATGCCAACGCATCCAGCGATACGGCGCTGATCAGCAGTGATCGCAGCGCGGGGTTTGCTCGGGAAGCCTATACCGCATGGTTGCAGCAGGTGCGCGATGTGTGTACGCAGCGTGCGATTGTACTGATTTTCGATGAAGTCTTTGCCGGGTTTCGTCTGGGCTATCGTGGCGCGCAGGAATATTACGGCATTCAGGCCGACCTGGTTACCTATGGCAAAACACTCGGCGGCGGTTTGCCGGTTGGCGTGTTGTGCGGTCGCCATGCCTTGATGAAGCGATTCAAGGATGATCAGCCGGTCAATGTCTCGTTTGCGCGCGGTACATTTAATTCGCACCCCTATGTGATGGCGACGATGAACGAGTTTCTGAACCGCATCGAAGCGCCGGAATTTCAAAGCATGTATGCGCAGCAGGATGCACTGTGGGATACGCGCGTGCAGGCGCTCAATGCACGCTTCGATACGGCTGGTTTGCCACTGCACATCGTCAATCTGTTGTCGGTCTGGACGATTCTGTATACCCGTCCGTCACGTTATAACTGGATGTATCAATATTATCTGCGCGATGCCGGGCTGACGTTGAGCTGGATTGGCAGTGGGCGGGTGATTATGAGTCATAATTTCTCGGATGCGGATTTTGAGCAGGTGGCGCAGCGTTTTGTGCAAGCTGGTGTACGTATGGAACAGGATGGTTGGTGGTGGCACTGTCCGGAACTGACCAATCAGGCCATTAAAAAGCAGATGTTCAGAGAAATGCTGGCGGCGCGATTACCGTGGCTGGGTAAACGTTTACGCGGCCCGCTGTCCGATGTATTGCCGGAACGAGCAGTGGAACGAGAAGGGCGGGAGCCATCGACATGATTGATCTGTTTCAGAGTCGGGGTATCAGCGAATTCCGCCAGTCGTTGCAGCAGGAGCTCGATCAATATCGTGAGCAGGCTTTGCGCAGCGTGGATTTAAACGATTGCCTGAAAGTGGATTTGCACTGCCACGATCTGAACAGCGATGTGCCTGATGAATTATGGGGCCGTATTCTGGCGCTGCCGGAAACCTGGCTGAAAACCAAGCATCTGGTGCGCCGTTTGAAAGAGCAGCACTGTGATGTGATTACGATTACCAACCACAACAATGCCCGTTCCTGCTGGGATTTGATGGAAAAAGGAGAGCGTGTGCTGGTCGGGGCAGAGTTCACCTGCCATTTCCCGGAATATGCGCTGTTTGTGCATGTGCTGACCTATGGTTTTTCGCCCCAACAGGAAATCGCACTGAATGAAAAACGCAGCGATATCTATCAGTTTCTGCGTTATGCCGCCGCCCACGATATTCCTGTTATTCTGCCGCATCCGATGTATTTTTATACCCGCAACGAGCATATTGATCTGGAACTGTTCGAGAAGCTGGCAGTGCTGTTTGAACGCTTTGAAGTGCTCAACGGCCAGCGCGACCGCTGGCAGAGTGTGCTGACGCTGAAATGGGTGAGAAGTCTGACACCGGATAAAATTCGTACCTATGCCGCTAAACACGGCCTGAATCCCGCTGATTTCGGCGTCGATCCCGACAAGGCCAAAGTATTGACCGGTGGTTCGGACGACCATATGGGCATTTTTGCCGGTCAGTGCGGCTCTTATCTGTACGTGCCAAATCTGAAACAGCGGCTGAAATCGACACGGGCCTGCGATCTGGCACTCGAAGCCATCCGGGCCGGGCGCATGGTGCCGTTCGGGCAGGTGCTGGATAATCAGAAACTGCATATTGCCCTGCTCGATTATTTTTCACAGGTGGCCACCCATATCGAGGATCCCGGCCTGTTGCGCATTCTGTTTCACCGTGGCGAAACATCCGATAAACTGGCCTGTCTGGCCATCAGCAATCTGATGCTGGAAATGAAAAAGCATAAAAATACGCAGAAATTCTTTGATGCCATCCATGATGCCTTGCAGGGTAAAAAAGTCAGCAAACTGGTCAAGTGGAACACCAAAAAGGATTACCGTTTTTGCATCGACTATCTGGAGCAGATTGCCGCCAGCAAACAGCAGTCGCCCGAAGCGTTTATCAATACGGTGAATCATGCTATTCCCGAATTGTTTTCTGAACTGAACAAGCTGATTGTTGCCCGCCTGAAGAAAGCATCGCTGATCGATGCTGACAATAAACTGGAGAGCTTTTGCACTGCCGAGATTGCCCGTAAATTCGAGGTGCCGAGTCAGTTGACTGCGCTGGTATTCGGCAGTGCCAGTTCACGTCCCGGCCTGAGCAATGTCAATGTCAGCAAGGCGCTGGATAGCCTGTCTTTCCCGGTGCTGGTCAGTATCGTGTTGCTCGGAACCGCTCTGGCCAGCACGCGCTTGTTGTATCAGAACCGCCGCTTCCTGAATAATTTTGCCGCATATATCGATAGCAACCAGCAACCGGGCCGGGCGCTCTACCTGACCGATACATTGCGTGATAAAAACGGCGTTTCCAACTCCCTGAGCGGCAAACTCAGGGAAGTTCAGCGCGCCGACTTGCCGGTAGATTTCCTGATTTGCCATGCCGATATCGAAGCTGAAGCGCATTTGCATGTGGTGCGTCCGCTGGCCAGTTTCACCGTTTCCGATTTCGGTGAGCAGGAATTCCGCATCCCGGACTTTATGCAGGTGGCACGCATTTTTTATGAGGGGGGGTATGATCGTATCATCTGCTCCACCGAAGGGCCGATGGCGCTGCTGTCTTTATTTATCAAACAGATGTTCAATGTGCCGGCTTACTTTTTCATGCACACCGACTGGATTGATTTTATCAAGGATAATACCGACCTGACCCGCCATGAACGTGATCGTATTCGCCGTTTTCTGCGTTTCTTTTATCGCCAGTATACCGGTGTGTTCGTACTCAATAATGAGCATCGCGACTGGCTGACCGGCCATGAGATGGAACTGGCTGAAGACAGCGTATTTTTGACGGCTCACCACACCGAGCCGCGTGACCCGGATATTCAGCCGGTCTGCAAAAGCGAGTTGTTTTCCGATGCCACCGATGCAACGCCGGTTCTGCTCTATGCAGGCCGTATCAGCCGCGAGAAGGGCTTGTTTGACTTGCCCGCTATCGTCGCCCGTGTGCGGCTAAGTTTGCCCGATGTGAAACTGGTCATTGCCGGCACCGGCCCTGCCGAAGCGGCGCTGAAAGAGGCTTTGCCCGATGCG
>CAZDFL010000092.1:0-6240 GCA_964504835.1 uncultured Zetaproteobacteria bacterium | reverse complement strand
CTGGGCCGCCCAGCTCATAGGTTTGAGCGCGCACATGATGGTTATCAATCGATCGCACAAACGCACGCGCCACATCTTCAACCCAGATCGGTTGGAAACGTGTTGCACCGGAAATAACCGGCATCACCGGCAGCATGGCGGACATGGCCTTGAACTGATTGAAAAAGTTATCCCCCCCACCATAAATAATGGAAGGGCGAAAAATCGTCCAGTTCAGAGCGGATTCAGATACCAGTTTTTCAGCGGCTGCCTTGGTTTGGGCATAAGCGCTGTCGCTGACTTTGCCAGCACCGAGCGCACTCATATGCAGGTATTGTTTGACGTCCGCCTGCTGGCAGGCTTCCAGTACGCGCGCCACGCCATCCACATGCGCCGCTGCAAAATTCTGCCGACCTTTTTCAAATAACAGCCCAACCAGATAAATAACCACATCATGGCCTGCTACCGCAGCATCAATGCCATTCCCATCAACCACATCTACACGCGCCAGCTCTGCACCCTTTACCATTAAATCACGCGCTCGTTCAGGGTGTCGACAGGCCACGGTCACCCGGTGCCCTGCAGCAATGGCCTGATCCACAATGGCTCGACCTACAAATCCGCTACCACCAATAATACATACGCGCTTTCCCATGATTCAACTCCCTTCCTGTTTATAAATGAGCAGGTGTAAGTATGAGCAGCAATCCGCCAAGGTCAATGAACCGGCTTGAAGTCTGTAAATTTTCGGCTATGCTAACGGGAGTTATCTAATAAGTTTGCTCACTGTTGCGTCATCATTTCAACGGAATCGGCAAATTGCGGGAGGGGAGCCCCATGCAACCAATCACTTTGGATGTTGAATCAGCATGAAGGTTGATACATCCAGTATTGATGATATCAGCAGCCTGCCCGAAGCCCTGTTTCGGACAGCCCAAACCCACGCTGCCGATCCGGCTCAGTGGTATCGGGAGCAGGGTGAGTACCTGCCCGTCACCTATGCGCAACTGGCCACGCGCATCCGCCATGTCGCATCCGGACTGATTCGGGCCGGTTATAAGGCTGGTGACCGCATTGCCCTGTTAATGGAAAATCGCCCTGAATGGGCTGTTATTGATTATGCCATTTTGTCCATCGGCGCGGTTACTGTGCCGCTCTACTGTTCCTACCGGCCACAGGATATGAGCTATGTATTAAACGATTCCGGTGCTGTCGCCATTGTTACATCCGGTGGAAAATTATTGCGTGATCTGCTGCTGGCTATTAAAACCTGTTCGCATGTCAAACACGTTTATGCTATCGAAAACAGCTCTGGTAGCGAGCAGGTGCATAGCCTGGTTGGGCTGGAAGCCGGTGATATTGAAGAGGCAGCGCTAAGTAAACGGCTGAACCATATTGAACGCGATACGCTGGCCACGCTGGTGTATACCTCCGGCACCACGGCCAACCCGAAAGGCGTCATGCTCACGCACGGCAATATCATTGCCAATCTGGAAGCCGTGCCCTATGTGTTTGACCTGACAGCGGGCAGTGCCGGTGATCGCATGCTGTCGTTCCTACCATTGGCGCATACGCTGGAGCGCACCGGCGGCCATTTTTTAAGCTATTCTTTCGGTCTCTCGGTCGCTTTTGCCGAACGTCCGGATACCGTTGCCAAAAACATGACGGAAGCCAAACCCACATTTATGATTGTCGTACCCCGTATGCTGGAAGTGATACGCAGCCGTATGCTGGCTCAGGTGAGCAAGCAATCCGCCTTTAAGCAGAAAATGTTTTATACCTATTTGAATCTGTCCGGCAAACAGAACCTCGGACTGTTTGGAGCATTGATGCTGCGCTTGCTGGATAAACTGGTCGGAGAGAAGATTCGCGGTCGCTTCGGTGGTCATATGCGCACATTTATTTCCGGTGGTGCGCCCTTGAGCATAGAAATCGCCGAATTCTTCGAAGCACTTAAGCTGCCCGTTCTGGAAGGCTACGGACTGACCGAATCGGCCCCACTGCTATCGGCCAACCCCATGTATGATCGGCGCATCGGCAGCGTTGGCATCGCGGGCAAAGGTGTTGAGCTAAAAATTGCCGAAGATGGTGAAATTCTGGCGCGTGGTGCCAATATCATGCCCGGCTACTGGAAAAACCGTAAAGCCACCAAAGAAACCCTGATTGACGGCTGGCTGCATACCGGAGATATCGGTGATATTGATGGCGATGGCTATTTGCGCATCACCGACCGCAAGAAAGATATTATCGTCAATTCCGGTGGCGAAAATATTGCCCCGCAACGCATTGAAGGCGTATTGATAGGCGATGAAAAAATAGATCAGGTCGTTGTTTATGGTGATCAAAAACCCTATCTGGTTGCACTCGTTGTACCCAATCAGGAAGCCTGCTCTCTTTGGGCCAAAGAGCAGGGGCTGCCCGAAACCGACTGGGATCACCTGTGTGATTCGGATATCCTGAAAAAGAATTTGCAAACCAAAATCAACAACCTGCTCAAACCGCTCAACCCGTTTGAGCAAGTTCGACGCATCCATCTGCTACATCAACCTTTCAGCATTGAGTCCGGCCTGCTGACTCCGACCATGAAAATCAAACGCCGTAAAGTGTATGAGCACTTTCACGACACACTGGAATCGCTCTATTCCTGAGTGTTTTGGGATGAACGCTTGGGATAATCGAAATCAATGCATACTGCCTCGCCACGCACATCCAGCCAGCGTTCGATGGGCAGCGTGAGCGTAATCACGCCGCAAGTCGGCACATTGCCAATACATTGACCGGTTAGCATTTCTGCCAGTTCGGTAATGCCGGGATTGTGTGCCAGCAGTGCGATGGTATCGGCCTCATCGGGCATAGATCGGATCACTTCCAGCATGACATCGGGACTGGCCAAGTATAATGCTCTGCGCCAGTCCACAGATTCTATCGGGAATTGTAGTTGCGCAGCCAGCATCTCAACGGTCTGGATTGCTCTGCACGCTGTACTGCCAACAAAGGCATCCAGGCTGATGCCGCCATCATTTAGCCGAGCGGCCAGACGCTGCCCCATCATCGGGGCATCATGTAGGCCACGGTCGTTCAGCGTGCGATCAAAATCGTGAGCGCCCAAATCCTGCCAATTTGATTTTGCATGCCGAATCAGAATCAATGTTTTCATCCAATCTCTCCTGCTACTGCACATAGCTGTTTTGCCGTCAGTGTGACATCAGCGGCCCCAAGCAAAGCACTGATTACAGCCATACTTCGCCCCTGTAGCGCATGACAATTGTTTGTATCAATGCCGCCCAGCGCAATCACAGGCAGTGCAGCTTTCGCTTCCAGCTGTTGAAATAACTCAGCGCCCAAATGCGCCGCGCCGGGATGCGAAGCGGTTGGAAATACAGGCGAAAGAAGCGCAAAATCAGCACCGCAAGCGGCAGCCCGCTCAAGTTCATCGGCATTGTGGCATGAGACCGATACAGTTTTGGACGGATCATTCAGCCATTGCCGAACCGCCGCAACCGAATGGATATCCGCACTGGCTAGATGCACGCCATCCGCACCCACCGCAGTAGCCACGTCGGCCTGACTATGAATGAACAAGCGAGCATGATGGATAGCCGTCATTTGTCTGAGGCGAGATGCAAGCGCCAGCAACTTCGCTGAAGTCAGCTGTTTTTCTCTGACCAGCACAGCATCGACACCACCCAGCAGCCCTTGCTGCACAGCATTAAAAAATGCGTCTCCGGCATAACGCGTGGTATCGGTGATCAGGGTAAGCGGCGGGACGCGGTTTAAGACGTTATGGGAAACGCTGGCCGACATACATCAGAATTCTTTCAGAATCCAGCTGGGTGGTGTTATAGCAGGCTGTCCACCGGGGCGGCGACGTTCAAAATGACCTGCCTTATTGCGGTAAAGGTAATAGGCAGGCAATCCACCAGCCGGTTGCACCTTGATTTGATAAATTTGCCCGTTCAGAGAATACTCGGTAATGGTAGCGCCATCCTTGCGTTTGTAAGAACGCACATCGCCATTGCTATCTGCATCCGGTGCTTTGAACTCCTCACTCAGATTGGGCGCGTGTTCACCTGCATCGGCAGCATCATCGGTGGTGGCATGAATACCCTGTTTATCGACGCTGGGCGGTGGCAATACGTCATTTTCAGCAAAGGCGATAGCCGACGAAAAAAACATCAGGCAAAAAGAGAACATCAGAAAAGGGCGCATGCAGGCACTATAACGAGTCGCTACATGTTTGGTAAGCATCAAATCACCCGCTCATTGCCGCCATCGACCGGCAACTGCGCGCCAGTGGTGCAGGCGAACAAATCGCCCGCCATGGCGCAGGCCAGTTCGGCGACATGTTTTGAGCGGACTTCACATTTTAAGACATTATTGGTTTTATAATCCTGCACGCTCAGACCATAGCTGGCGGCCCGTTTACGCAGCACCTCATCTGTCCAGATGGCTGTGTCGAATACGGCATTGGGATGCAACACATTCACCCGGACACCATCAGCGCCAAACTCCAGCGCCGCCACGCGAGCCAACTGCGTCAAGCCTGCCTTGGCCACCGAATAAGCCGCCGCACCGGGGCCGGGCGCGGGCACATTCTTCGAGGCGATAATCACCATGGCCGGATCAATGCCCCGTTTCAGATAGGCAATAACCTCCTGCATCAAATGCTGATGGCTGCTCAGATTCACATCCATGCTTTGTTGCCAGGTCGTTGCATCCATCGCTTCAATGCGGCTGCTGGCCGGAAAAACACCGGCATTGCTGATCACCATATCCAGCCCGCCGAAACGGCGAATAGTTGCCGCGACCGCATCCTGCACGGCGATCGGGTCAGTCATATCGCAAACCATGCCGAACACCGAAGTTGCCGGGAAACGTGAAGTGATGTCGGCATGGATATCCAGCGCTGCCACCACAGCACCGC
Organism: uncultured Zetaproteobacteria bacterium; assembly: GCA_964504835.1. Classification (GTDB taxonomy): domain Bacteria; phylum Pseudomonadota; class Zetaproteobacteria; order Mariprofundales; family Mariprofundaceae; genus Mariprofundus. The sequence continues at coordinate 1,337 of CAZDFL010000092.1, read as the reverse complement.
GCGCCAATAGCGCTTCCACGCAGGCTGCGCCGATACCGCTGGCTGCGCCGGTGACCAGTGCCACCTTGCCACGGAATTCGGGCGCAGCTGCCCCCTTCTTCAGCTTGGCCTGTTCCAGTTCCCAATATTCGAGTTCAAAAATATCTTTTTCGGGCAAAGCATCCCATCCACCCAGCATCTCGGCGCGGCCAATAGCTTGCATGGTGTGCCTGCTGATGTCGGCGATGATCTGACATTCACCCGGCGTTGTCCCGAAGGCCAGCGCCCCGCGTCTGGGCCACAGCGCCCAGCGTGGAGCCGGGTCGAGGCAGGTTAAGCTGCCATCGTTATTGCGCCTGAAATAATCGCCATAGTCATCGCTAAATGCAGAAACCGATGCGTCTGCATCATCGCCAACGATCATGGCGATGCGTTTGGTGCGAATCACATGATCGGGCGTCAGCGGCCCTCGGGCTGCAATATCCGCCACGTCCGGTCTGGCCGAAAAATCAACCGCATCGGCATCATTATCCAGCTGTGCCAGCACCGGCGCGCCGCGCGCCGCAGAAACAGCGCGACGCATGGCTGCCAGTTGCATCAAATCTAGCGTGGCAGGCATTGATGTGGCCGTTGCAATCGGAGCGCTCTGATCCAGAAAAGCTTCCGCTTGGCTGACCATTTCAATCATATTCTCATAGCTTTCGCGTCCGTCATCGGCAAAGGTGAACAGGCCGTGATGCATTAACACGATGCCCTTGAGTTGCGACCAGTCGATACCGGCTGTTTTCTCATACACCTGTCTGGCCAGCACAAAGCCCGGCATAATATAGGGCAGAATCAACACATCATCACCGTAGATTTCTTTGAGCCGGGCTTCGCCATCGGCGGTATTGCTAATCGTCACGACCGCATCGGCATGAGTGTGATCAACAAAATCAAACGGAATAATGGCATGCAAAATCGCTTCGACTGATGGATTGGGCGCATGTGGATCAAGCATGGCAGCGCGCTGGGCGTTGACCATATCCGAATCAGACAGGGTTTCCAGTTGCGCCATTTTATTTAGCACGTCGAGCCGCACCGGCGCAAAGCCGGGTTTTTCAATCGTCGCCAGATCCCAGCCGCTGCCCTTCACATACAGCACAGACTCGGTTTCCCCGAACAGATTTTCCACACAGGCCTTGACCGACGTATTACCGCCACCATGCAGCACCAATGAAGGCTCGCGCCCCAGCAATCGCGATGTATAAACGCGCAGCGCCAGAGCATCATCGCCACATGCAGCGGCCTGTTGTTCATCCCATAAACTCTTCATCTGTGTTTTCCTTTGCGTACCTTCGCGACCTTGGCGGTAAAAA
>CAZDFL010000091.1:5071-6270 GCA_964504835.1 uncultured Zetaproteobacteria bacterium | reverse complement strand
TTATAGCTGATCTATTCAATAAAGATACCGATTTGATCCTTAAATTATGGATGAAACAGCAGATGCTGGCGGGCAGCTTGCGCACCGATTTAATCAGCGAAGAAGAGATGCAGAAAATGTCACTGGATACGCTGGGCGGCATTAATTTGGCGGTATCTGCCGGCAACATGGATGATCTTGACGCCGAAGCCTTTGATGTGGTGAAAACCAATCTCAGAAAGGTTTCCGAGCGTTATGCCATACTGGGCTTTAGCCCTTCGGAAACAGCCACCTTTATCTTTTCGCTGAAAGAGGCCGTGATGGATGCCTTGCAACAGCAATATGAGAATGACACCGATGCACTGTTTTCCGGCCTGATGTTGACCAATAAGCTGGTCGATTCGCTTGGCCTGTACACCTTTGAATGCTATACCGAGGTGCAAAAGTCACTGATTGCCGAGCAGATGAGTACGATGACTGCAATGTCCACGCCGGTGATGCAGATTTGGCAAGATGTCCTGATGATTCCGATTGTCGGCACCGTCGATTCGGCCCGTTCGCAGGAAATTATGGATGCCATGCTGTCGGGGCTGGAACGCACTGATTCAGAAATCATACTGCTCGATATTCAGGGCGTGGCCACGCTCGATAGCGCCGTGGCCAATCATTTGCTGAAAATTACCAAGGCGGTCAGCATGATGGGTTGCCATTGTATTGTTTCCGGTGTCACTTCGCATGTAGCGCAGGCTATGGCCAGTCTGGGGCTGGAACTCGGCGGCGTAAACAGCGCCCCGACCCTGCGCAAAGGCTTACGCATGGCACTGGCAACACTCAAAGAAATCAACGCGAAGAATGTGGATATATAATAGTGAGCATGCATCACGAAGGGCTGTTGAGTAGCTTACAGGGCGCGCTGGTGGTCGATATACCAGCCCGCATCAGCAGCGATGATCTGATCGATTTATCTGCCACGGTGTTGCAGCGGCTGGAATCTGATGATGTGGCTGCGGTGGTGATTAATTTGCAGCAATTGAGCGTGACAGAAACGGCCTTGCTACAGACGCTGGATAAGATGTTGAGCATGATTCAGATCATGGGCGTGCCTGCGGCAGTGGCTGGCATGCAAGCCGGTCTGATTACAGCGCTGGTGCATCTGGATATCAACACCGACAGACTCTGTTTTGCCAGGGATGTGCCACGCGCCATTCGGATGCTGAAAT
>CAZDFL010000091.1:0-4971 GCA_964504835.1 uncultured Zetaproteobacteria bacterium | reverse complement strand
ACCATGGTTGAGCGACGTATCCAGATCAACAATGAAGCCGATGTGATGCGGATAACCATATTAACGCGCAAAATGCTTGAATCGCATTGCAAGGAATCGGAATGGATGTTGATCAGCACAGTAACGTCCGAATTGGCCACCAACTTGGTGCGCTATGCCTGTGGTGGTTTTATTCATCTGAAATTTGATGCAGTGATCCGGCAAATGAGCATCGAAAGCCGGGATAGCGGCTCGGGAATTGCAGATATCGAGCAGGCCATGCAAGAAGGGTTCTCTGGCGGTAAAGGCTTAGGAGTCGGGCTGCCAGCGGTAAAACGGATTATGGATGAGATGCAGATTGAAAATATGCCGCAAGGCGGTTTGAGGGTGCAGGCGCAATGCAAGCTGAAAACTTCGCACAGGTAGCCAGCCAGCGTCAGCCGATGCTGGGGCATGCGCCGCATTGTGGCGATGGTGTCTGGACATACTGGCATGATCAGGGTTTGTTCGGGCTATTGTGCGATGGCGCAGGCCACGGGCCGGAAGCAGAGCATATTCAGCAACAGGCCATTGAGGTTGCCCAGCGCGTGATCAAAGCATCTGAAAACATCGATCTGGTGGCGCTCTTTCATGCCCTGCATGGCCGATTACGGGGGTCGCGCGGCATGGTTGCTGTGGCTTTTGTGCTGCATGCCAATGGCGGCGTGGATTTTATCCATATCGGTGATGTGTCACTGTATTGCTTTCAAACTGCGTTTGCCCAGCCAAATCATAGCAATCTAAATCGCAGCAATGAACAACAGGGCATTATCGGCTACCACATACCCACCCCACGCGTGCAACACTGGCAATGCGAACCGGGGCAATGGTTGCTTACCCACAGTGATGGCATTCATCGCAGCACCGCACCGGAAGCCTGGCAGCGATTGTTGAAACATGGCCGTTCGATGTCCACAGTGTCATTGAACATCATGCGAGAGCTGGCCGATGGTCACGATGATGCCAGTTGTATTGTGGTGCGTTATTGGGGTGAGCGGCAAGCGTTACGGTTGCCGGAGAATAGAGCAGAATCATGAATGAATGACCTGTTTTCGTCATTCCCGTGAAAACGGGAATCTACCTGCGTCCAAATATGGAACTTGCGTGGATGCCCGATAAAAGAACTCGGGCATGACGGTAACTATAATATAAACATGAATCACTATAGCACGAGATGGATAACATGAGAGGAACAGCATGAGAGAAGTAGCACGCATTCAGACCCATGATGAAGAAGCGCGTTTAAATTTGCGCCAGCGGCTGCCGGTATTTGCCCGAGCGGCAGGTTTATCGGCTATTGTCGCAGACCGGGTGGCTATTCTGGGCTGTGAACTGGCGCAGGATGGCAATGACCTGTTGATTCGTATCGGCAAGGTGCAGCGCACGCCTTGCCTGACGCTCTATACGGGAACCCAACGCCAACAGACGAACCTGGCCGCCTTGTGCGACAAGTCAGGCACTGATAGCTATGGGCAGCAACTCTATTCATGGTGTTTGCCAACTGCGCCGGAATTGGACTGGCAGGCCGAGCGAGCGCTGCTTGAAGCACCATCAAAAGCAGCCATGATGCTTGATCTGCAACAACAGGCTGAGACTTTGAATGTAAAAAACAGGGAGCTGGAAGAATCCACCCGGCTAAAATCAGAGTTTCTGGCCAATATGTCGCATGAGCTGCGCACGCCGATGAATTCGATTATCGGCTTTACCGGTCGGGTGCTTAAAAAGGCCGGCGATAAACTCGATGCACGGCAGTTGAAAAACCTGCATACCGTTGAGCGCAATGCCCATCACCTGCTCGGATTGATCAATGATCTGCTCGATATCAGCAAGGTTGAAGCGGGTCGGATGGATCTGTATCCGGAGCATGTGGATATGCATGATCTGATTAACGAAGTGCGTGATCTGACTAATTCGCTGTGGCAGGAAAAAGGCATTGCTTTCAATATGGAACTGCCGGAACAAGCGTTTTCCCTCTATGTGGATCGGGTGCGCTTGAAACAGGTATTGATCAATCTGGTCAGTAATGCTGTCAAATTTACTGCCGAAGGTGGCGTAACCATTCGCGCAGGCGTGCGGGATGATGCGAGCATCGAGGGTGATGCTATCATGATTGCCGTAGAAGATAGTGGCATTGGCATGCAAGCGGATGATTTACAATTTATTTTTGAAGCCTTCCGGCAGGCTGATGGCAGCAATACCCGCGCCTATGGTGGCACAGGCTTGGGGCTGAATATCAGCAAGAACTTTGTCGAATTGATGGGGGGCCATATCGAAGTCAGCAGTGTGTATGGCGAGGGTTCGACGTTTACCGTCTGCCTGCCAAAACAGCAGGCTGGTGAAGAAGTACCGGCAGAGGATGTTGCCCCCGCATTGCCGGAAGCAACCAGCGCGACAGGTGCTAAAGCACTGATTCTCTGCATTGATGATAATGCCGATGTATTGGAACTGTTTCAGCAATGTTTGACGGATGAAGGGTATCAGGTTGTGTGTGCTGCCAATGGTGAAGATGGCTTGAACATTGCCAAAGAGCAACTGCCCGCAGCGATCACGCTGGATGTGCAAATGCCGCATAAAGATGGGTGGTCTGTCTTGCAAGATTTGAAAGCTGACCCGGCCACGCGAGATATTCCTGTATTGATGGCCACAATGATGGATAATAAGGCATTGGGCATGCAATTGGGGGCGGTGGATTATCTGGAGAAACCCATCGTGCCGGAGAATCTGTTGCAATCGATCAAATATGCGCGACTGCTCAATGAAACCCGTGAAGTGCTGGTGGTCGATGATGATGCGGGCGTACGCGAATTGATGCAGCAGGTGTTTGAGGATGCGCATATTGATGTGCGTCTGGCTGTCGATGGTGTAGATGCGATGGCGCAAATGCGCTTAAAGCAGCCGGATATGATTGTGCTGGATTTGATGATGCCAAATATGGATGGCTTTGAAGTGATTCGTTCGATGCGGGAGGATGATCGTTTGAAAAGTATCCCATTGATTGTCAGCACCGCCAAAACATTGAGCCGTGATGAAATTAACTGGCTGGAATCGCATGCCTCTCAGGTGATGATCAAGGGCGGTATGGATTTGAATAAAATGGTGGCGCAGACCCTTGGTGAGTTGAAGTTATGAGTGTCATCATGGTAATCGAGGATAATCCGGATAATATGGATCTGGTGACTGAGATTCTCGAAGATGAAGATTATACAGTCGAAGGCTTTGACAGGGCTGGCGCTGGCTTGGAGCGTTTGCAGTCCGGCGGCATTGATCTTATTTTGATGGATGTCTCGCTGCCGGATATGAATGGTCTGGATGCTACCCGTATCATCAAAAAGGATGATGCGTTAAAGCATATCCCTGTGCTGGCGTTAACCGCGCATGCCATGGCCAATGATGAGCGCACATGCCTTGAGGCGGGCTGCGATGCCTATCTGACCAAGCCGATTGATGATGATTTATTGTTGCAGCGTATTAGCTACTACCTGGAGGTGAAACATGCGTGATCGCGCCTTGATTCTGATTGTCGATGATAATCCGGACAATATGGATTTGGCCGAACAAATCCTGGAAGATGATTACGATATCATTACCGCCGAAACGGGTGAGCAGTGCCTGAATATAGCCGCTGCCAAGCTGCCTGATTTAATCCTGCTGGATGTGCAGATGCCCGGCATTGATGGCTATGAGACACTGGAGCGGCTGCTGCAAATTGATCTGGTGAAATATATTCCGGTCATATTTCTCTCCGCCCGTTTCCGGGATCAGGATCGGGTGATTCGCGGCCTGGAAACAGGAGCCCTGGATTATCTCACCAAGCCGATTGATGATGAGATGCTGCTGACCAAAGTACGGGTGGGCTTGCGCATTAAAAAAGCCGAAGATGAAGTGCGTGAACAAACCCAGGCATTGCGCTTGAGCAATAAGACGATGGAGAGTTTTTCCTACTCGGCCTCGCATGATCTGCGTGCGCCATTGCGCCAGATTTGTAATTATTGTGAAGCCCTGGAAGAAGATTATGAGGCCGATTTGCCTGAAGATGCACAGTTTATGCTCTCGCGCATCAGGCATTCCGCCGCCCGTATGGGTGATGTGATTAAGGATCTGCTCGATTTCGCCCGCACAAGTCAGGCTGATTTACAGCTTCACAAGGTAGATTTATCCGCCATTGCACAGAGTGTTGTGGATGAACTGCGCGAACATGATCCAGATCATAAAGTGATCTGTCATATCGAACCGGGACTGGCGGCACAGGCGGCGGATAAGCCGTTGATGCGCGTGGTATTGAACAACCTGATTGATAATGCCTGGAAATATAGCCACAAGGTGGATAAGCCGGAAATCACTGTGGGCATCGATAAACAGAATGACAGGCATTTCATTTATGTGCGCGATAATGGCGTTGGCTTTGATATGGAACAGGTTGATAAACTGTTCAAGCCATTCAGCCGCTTGCACAGTGAAGATGAGTTTGAGGGCAATGGTATTGGCCTGGCTACGGTGGAGCGCATTATCAGCAACCATGGTGGCCGAATATGGGCAGAGTCCGTCATCGATCAAGGATCATGCTTTTGCTTTACAACACATGGAGGGGTAAATTATGACTAAAACACTAATGTTCGTGGATGATAATCCCGATGAACGGATTTTGATCAAGCGGCAAATAAACAAGAGCGGCGTTGGAGTGCGTATGATTGAATCCAGCGGGGGGCAGAATGCCATTGATCAGTTGGCTGTGATGGATAAAGATGAATTGCCCAGCATGATTCTGCTGGATCTGAAAATGCCCAAAGTCGATGGTTTGCAGGTACTGCAATGGGTTCGAGGCAATGAAAAAACCAAACATGTGCCTGTGGTGATGTTCTCAACCTCGGATGATCAACAGGATATTGCCAACAGCTATGAACTGGGTGCGAATAGCTACGTGGTCAAGGATATCAATCGCCAAAATTGTGTGGA
>CAZDFL010000090.1:0-6277 GCA_964504835.1 uncultured Zetaproteobacteria bacterium | reverse complement strand
CGCACAAATCATTGAAATGCGATTGCGAAGCAGAGCGCTCTTTCAATTCCGAACCTGACCATTTGGCGATAAATGCTTGCGGCGTCATTGTCCTCCCCCGATTGAAAACCAACTATGGCAGCTATTCAACACAATGGCATCACATCGCATATTTTATATGCAGGAGGTTGTGTATCAAACTCTGGCAAGATATGTTGGCGAATTATTTATGAGCCATACTGAACACCATCACCACCACGCACTAAACGCCGCCTTCTGGTTGACAGCGGCGTTCGCTGTGGTGGAACTGGTGGGCGGATTCATGGCCAATTCGCTGGCTCTGCTGGCCGATGCCGGGCATATGGTTTCGGATGTGGCGGCGTTGGGTCTAGCCATGCTGGCCGGACGTATTGCCGGGCGACCTGCGCACGCGCAAATGACCTATGGTTATGGCCGCGCCAAGGTTCTGGCGGCTCAGGTGAACGGTTTGATGCTGTGGTTTCTCAGCGGCTGGATAGTCTGGGAAGCGGTAGGCCGGTTGGCCAATCCGCCGATTGTTCAGGGTGGCATGGTGGTGTGGATCGCAGCCATCGGCCTGGCTATGAACTTGATTATCATGCGCTGGCTGCATGGCAGTCACGATATCAATATGCGCGCTGCTTACTGGCATGTGCTGGGTGATGCGCTGGGTTCAGTCGCAGCCATTATCGCTGGCGGGGTGATTCTGCTGACCGGCTGGATGCCGATTGATCCGATTTTATCATTTCTTGTGGCTGGTATTCTGGCCTGGGGCGGTTGGCGACTGGTGCGTGAAACGACGCTGGAACTGATGGAAGCCGTGCCGCAAGAAATGGATGCGATTGCAATCACCCAGGCCATGCAAGCCGTTGGTGGCGTAGCAGGCATGCACCACCTGCACCTGTGGCGTTTGCCAGCAGGTAAACTGGCGATGTCTGCTCATATCCAGATTGACAACATGGAGGTATGGATGACACTACTGCCTGAATTGCTCGAAATACTAAAACAACAGAGCATCGAACACGCCACCTTACAACCGGAAGTGATAAAGTGTAGTGGTAGTTGCCCAACAGGGGAAATGGACGAATACAAGCTCACCAAGATATGAAAAACAAAGCGCTATTTAGCGCTTTGTTTGCGAGTAAGCGGCGAATCTGTATATTTTCACATTTAAGTTTATAAACAGAGGACACACACAATGAATTCATTGGTATATCTGCGCCGCATGATAATCAATCAACAACCAGCCCGGATTGATTATACGGTGGGAAATGAAACGAAAAGTCAGTACTACGAGCGCGCCGGATTTGAAGGCTCGCACGATGAGGTGGTCAAAAACCTCAGAGAGATTCTGGAATCCAAATCTGTTGCAGTCGTGACATCTGACGACTTGAATCCAATGACGAATAAACGTGTGTTTGCGCCGCAGGCCATCGCATCCATGTTGGCCGGTTACACCTTTGATGCGGAAATGCGCGCAGGCCTGCTCAGCTTCACCATGCGCCTGCCTCCCTTGGTTGTCCGGCTCTATCCGATGCAGCGCTATGCATTTCAGGATAACTCCGCCTATATGAAAATGCATATGCAATATCAGCATAACGGCGTGCTGCGTATGCAAAACTATATTTCGCAGGCAGAAAACACCCGCGATGAAATGGTTCGGCTCCGAGTATTAATGGCCACCTATATTCTGGGTCTGATTGCGCCGCTCAATGCCGCAAGCAAAAATCAGCTCAGCACACAACAAGTTCAGGTACAGCCTGAAGGCAGAAAAAAGAAAGCAGGCTTGCTGGCCAGAATCATCAATAGAATCAGGGGTCTTTAATGGATTCCGAAGACAAACAGATCGTCAAGCTGGTCATTACCGGCCCGGTCAATGCCGGTAAAACAACCATGGTTCAGAACCTGAGCGATTCGCAAATTGCCGCCACCGATGTTGCCGCCACCGATCAGGTTTCCCAACTCAAGGCCATGACCACAGTCGGGCTGGATTTCGGTATCCTGAAAATTGATGACGGTCTCGAACTGCACCTGTTTGGCACGCCAGGCCAGGCCAGATTTAATTTCATGTGGAATATCCTCTCCAAAGGCGCCATCGGCGCTATTTTTCTGGTTGACAGCACCAGCGATGATTCCTTGCAGGAAATGAAAAAAATGTTTGATTATTATAGCGAACACGTGGATTTACCGGCCATTGTTGGTGCCACCAAACAGGATCTGGAAGGCGCTAAAAGCGTCGAACAAATCGCTGCTGCGCTGAACATGAATCAGGATCTGGTATTGCCTGTCGATGCGCGTGAAAAAGAGGGCAGTAAAATGCTGGCTCTGACGCTGTTGGGCAATGCCCTGGTTGCAGCTCAGGCCGATGGCGATTATGACGACTCTGACTATGATGATTTATTCTGATGATCTATTCTAACAGCCTCTGTCGCACAGGCGCGCATGCATAGCAAAAGCAGGCAATGGCTTCCACTTCTTGTACTCGCAGCACTCAGCATTGTATTGGGCGGCTGCGCGCATAAGTCGGTAAGCGCCCTGCATAAACAAGCAAGTGAAAGCAAAAACGCACTCGCCAAACCCGTGCAAGTATCCGAACCTGTTCAAATCACCTTTGATCTGGAACTCGCTGCATCACAAAATCTGCAACCGCAACTAAAACTCACCCATCAGTTACCAACAGAAGTAGTCAGCATTGATCCTCTGCTCGCAGGCATTTCTGAAAAAGATATTAACTACGCCAAACGATTGGCTCGCATCAATTATCGGCGTAGCTGGAAAACAATCGAGCAGCGCTCCCGTTTTGTTCGTAGTCGGCTGCTGAAAACGCTCGATAGCTTGCATGCACCGACATCCCTACAGGCAATTCCTGTCGTAGAATCCACCTATAACCCTTATGCGCTATCCCATTCCGGTGCAGTTGGTCTATGGCAGTTGATGCCGGCCACTGCGCGCAGTCTGGGCGTCCGCTCGGGCAGGTACATCAATGGTAGGCGAAATATCGCCCAATCGACATCGGGTGCAGTGAATTATCTGCAACAACTGCATCAGCGTTTTAACAGTTGGCCACTGGCCATTGCCGCTTACAATCTCGGCCCCAATGCACTGGCACGGCGTTTGAAAAAGCATGCATGGACACAAGCCGATGGCTTACATCGCATGCCGATTCCCGCCGCCACCCGCCTGTATGTGCAACACATTATCGGTCTGATCGCACTGCTACACGACCAAAGCTTCAGCTTTCCCGAGCCATACAAAACACGCGCACTGGCCTTGAAAGCACCGGTCGACATTCACCTGCTGGCGCAAATAAGCGGCATGGCTGAAAACGATATTTTTCGTTTTAATCCCTGCCTGAACCGGGCTCAATACCTGCATCAAATCGTTACGATTCATGTGCCTGAAAGCCGCTATGATACAATTCGATCCAAACTGAATTTGGCCGGACCTAAATTTATCAATACCACTGTGACCCGTGGCGACAGTCTGTGGAGCATCGCCCACAACAATCATACCAGCGTCGCAACACTGAAAGATCTGAACAGGCATATCGGTAAATATTTACATATCGGCCAAACCCTGAAAGTGCCCGCCAATCGCCTGAGCCGGGCTAGCGCCAGCGCCAATCCGCTTATCCCGACCAATCGCAGAATCCGTTACCGGGTTCGTTCCGGTGATTCGTTATGGCGTATCGCCCATCGTTTTGGCACTACGCCCAAAGCCATTGCCCGCGCCAACAGAATTTCGATGAAACGCATGATTCGCGCCGGAGACACCTTATGGGTATACGCCAAACAACGACCAAGCTGAAGACACGCATCACTCTCTTCCGGCTCTTACCTTTCGTATTGTCAGCGCTGCTGGTTGGCTGTTCCGATACAAGTCAGAGTTCGGTACAAGCCACCCCTGCCAGCCCATCCGTTGCAGATATCCCGGCTCGTGGCGACCGGCTGGTTGATGCCAGCATCGGCGACGCCACCAATTTGATTCCGATGATCGCAGGTGATGCATCCAGCCATGCCATTGCCGGGCAGTTATACCTGTCCTTGCTCAAGTACGACAAAAACCTGAATCTGGTCGGCCAGTTGGCTGCGTCATGGGATATTGCCCCGGACAACAAAACCATCACCTTCCATTTGCGTCCGCATCTGCAATGGACAGATGGAAAACCACTCACATCCTCCGACTGCGCGTTCACTTTGAAACTGATTCAGGATAAAAATACCCAGAGCGCCTACAAAGCGGATTATGAATTAGTATCCGGCTTTGAAGCGCCCGATCCGCTCACCTTTGTCGTACACTACCGCGAGCCCTTTTCACCGGCTCTGACTTCGTGGTCATCGCTGGCCATATTGCCCGAACATGTTTTTGCCGGTGTCGATATCATGAACACCGAATTATCGCGTCATCCCCAAGCCACGGTCGGCCCTTACCAATTGGCCGACTGGCAATCACAGCAATCGATTCTGATGAAAGCCAACCCGAATTATTTTGATGGCCCGGTATGGATTGCCGAGCGTTTAACCCGCATCATTCCAGACCGTGCCACCCAGTTTCTCGAACTCTCAGCCGGTCGACTGGATTCTGTCGGTTTGACTCCGGTACAATATCAGCGTTTATTTGATTCCAAGCCCATGTTGAAAGCGAACTATAATCGTTATAAATATCTCGATTTCGTGTACACCTACCTCGGTTTTAATCTCAAACGCAAACCGTTTGATGATATCCGCGTACGCGAAGCGATTGCTTATGCCATCAACCGGCAGGAGATTCTCGACGGCGTTCAGCTTGGTCTGGGCGAAACCATTGCCAGCCCGTACAAGCCCGGAACCTTCTGGGTCAACAAAAAACTCAAACCACGTCCCTACGATCCTGAAAAATCGAAGCAACTACTGGCCGAAGCTGGCTGGTCTGATTCCGATGGCGATGGTGTTTTTGATAAAAACGGCACCCCGCTCTCATTCACTATTTTAACCAACAATGGCAACAAACAACGCGCCGATGCCGCCACCATCATGCAGTATCGACTCAAAAAGATTGGTATTGATGTCCATATCCGGCTGGTGGAATGGTCTGCCTTTATCGAGAATTTTATCAACAAACGGCAATTCGATGCCGTGATTCTTGGCTGGTCGCTATCGCCCGATCCAGATCAGTACACCATCTGGCATTCCTCGCAAACCGGCCCGCGCCAGTTTAATTTTCTCTCCTACAGCAATGCCAAAGTAGATGCCGCACTGGTTGCTGCCCGGCGCACCTTCGATCGCCAACAGCGCAAACAGCAATACGACATCATGCAGGCGGAAATTCACCACGACGTGCCGATGGTATTCCTGTTCGCGCCTTACTCGCTGCCCGTGATGCACAAACGCATTCACGGCGTCAAACCGGCTCCTGCCGGTATCGGCTATAACAGTGAACAATGGTATGTGCCTGCTGCATTACAAAAGTATAAAACAACATCCATTATGCCCTGAGATGCGTTGCGCTTGAAATTGCACACAGCAACAGCGATACTTTCAGCTACGCATTGAAATACTGACGACATTGCGGGAGGCCTGTTATTTCTATTACGGATCAACTCGAAAAAATCAGACAAGAAAACAATATGCGTTGCATCATTATTATCAATGGCGATGGTGAACTGCTGTTTCAGGTGGGCGACGCGCCGGAAGGTGATGAATTTGCCCTGTATTCACCCATGGTCATGGAAACCACCCGGCGCATGGCACTGTGCGGCGGCTTTGGCGAACCGATCTGTAATGGCGTTATTCTCAAACAGGGGCGCATCCTTATCACCCATGAGACAGCCATCGGAGAAAACGTGGTCTACACCTCGCTGCTATGCCAGAAAAGCGTTCCCAACGGATTACTCAGCATACTAAATAACATCACCATCCTGCTCAAAGAGACGGCCTGAGACCCAGCGATTCAGCTACGCCCTTATGCACCACCCTGCCATCCTGAACATTGATGCCGAGCGATAGCGCCTGATTCGCATGCGCTGCCGCAGTAACACCGTGATTCGCAATCAGGCGAATATACGGCAGACTCGCATGGGTCAATGCGATCGTACTGGTCAACGGAACCGCGCCCGGCAGATTGGGCAAACAGCAATGAATCACCCCCTCTTCCACATACACCGGTTCATCATAGGTGGTCGGGCGACTGCTTTCACTGATACCGCCCTGATCAATCGACACATCGACAAAAACGCTGCCCGGCTGCATGCGCCGCACATCGCTGCGTCTGAGCAATCCCGGCGCATGTTTACCGGGAACCA
>CAZDFL010000089.1:0-6332 GCA_964504835.1 uncultured Zetaproteobacteria bacterium | reverse complement strand
GCGGGGGTGCGATTTGTACTGTTATCCATCGTCTTCGTCAATGACAGGTTTTTTATCCATTTGCAGTAACTTGGCTAATACCGTCTCCAGTTTTTCATCCTCGCTTTTCAGGTGACGTTTAACCAGATAGGCATTGGCGCCAGCAGCAAGTGCGCGTTGCTTCTCATCTTCAGATTCCAGTGTAGCCAGCATCAGAATCGGAAGATCCTGATAGTTATCCACAGTGCGAATTTTCGTAATTAACTCAATACCATCTATTTCCGGCATGCCCAAGTCCGTCACCAGCAGATCATATTGGCGCAGTCCGATTTTCTCCAGCGCGTCTGTGCCGCCAATGGCAGTATCGACACTGAAACCCATCGCCTCAAACATGGATTTTTCGATTTCCAGCGCAATACTTGAGTCATCAACCAACATCATACGCTGATTGAATGTGCCGCTACACCCATCAGGCAATTCAGGATCAGGCGCGGTTCTCCACATCTCCTTCAAGCCGTCAGGATCAATCAGCAGCAGCACAGCGCCATCGCGCGTGAGCGTACAACCCATCAGGCCTACCGGCTGATATCGTTTGAGATAGGGGTCCATTTCCCGAACCAGAATTTCCTTCTCGGCCTCGATTTTATCCACAACAAGGCCTAAAAATCCTTCCAGATACTCGACAATGATAACACTGCATGCGCCATTCGGTTGTTCTTCCCTTTGCTGTTTCAGGGCGCGATGTAAATCAATGATTGGCACCCGATGATGCTCGAAATCAATATAACCATGGCTATATGGCCCGTGCCCTGTCTTGATTTCCTGTTGGCTATACGGAACCACCTGGCGAACAAGGTTGGCCAGCAGGCCGAACCGTTGCCCGGCAATGCTCAATACGATGGCCTGCCTGACAGCGATGCTGGCAGGTATGGTTAAGCTGAATTGGGTGCCCCGGCCTTTCTCGCTGTGAATGTGGATGGTGCCGGTCAGCTCATGCAGTACAGCCTGCACAACACTCATGCCCATGCCTCGACCGGCCAGATCATCGACCTCATGCCGGGTGGAAAATCCGGGCTGAAAGATCAGTTCCATAATTTCTGAGGCATCCATTTCAGCCCCCTCAGCCTGACTAATAAGCCCCTTGGCAATAGCGCTATCCCGGATTAAGTCGATATCCATACCCTTGCCATCATCGCTGACAATAATTTCAACATCGCTGCCCTTTTGACTGGCTATAATGCTGATTTGCCCCTGCTCGGGCTTGCCACACTTTTTCCGCACGGTCGGATTTTCGATTCCATGTGCCACGGCATTGTTGATCAGGTGAACCAGCGGCCCGGTCAGCTTTTCGGCCGCTTCCTGATCCATCTCTACCGCATCACCGGCCAGCAATAATTGTACTTTTTTACCACTGCGTTTGCCGACATCCCGCACGGTGCGCGGAAAAACAGAAAAGACCGTGTTTAATGGCCTGAGCATCAGACCAAGCACCTGATCACGCAAATCATCCAGCATGGCGGTGGAACGCTGCTGCCGGGCTCGCATGGACTCACCAAGCTGCTGGAGCTGGCGCAACTGGCGATCGAATTCGCCCTGCCATGCAGTCTGTGGCTGTTGATTCGCATCTGTCAGCATGGATTGCTTTAAATCGCGAAATCCCTGCATCACTTGCTGTAGTTTCTGCTCCGGGAATGCCTCCATATAGCGGCCAGAACCCAGTTCAATAATCTGATTGGAAAGCCTTGCAAATCGTGTACGGTCGATACGCAGGAAGTTGCCCGAGCCCTGCTCAACCGCAGCAGCACTATCCATTTCCAGACCGGTGAGGTCGGGCCGAAAATTGACCACCTCAAGCGGCTCAACAGCTTGCTTTGATTCGCTATTATCTTCTGATTCGGTTTTGGAGCTACCAGTCTGCAACGATCCTTCTATCGAACCCATCACAGCAGCGATCAGATTCCCGGGCACCTGAGTTCTCTTTTTTCTGATCTTCTTGTTGGCCGCTTTAGTGGTTTTTGTTTGCCCAGCATCCACGCTATTCGTCTGCTCCTGTTGCAAACATGCTTGCAAGGCGGCAAAGGCTTCACGCTTTGAATCGATATCCAGCCGCGCTTTACCATCCACATATTGCAAACGCTGCTGCAAGCTATCGTGTAAATCATACAGAAACTGCATGAGTGATTGCCGCTGTTCCGGCTCACGATGCAAGGTGGCATCCAGCGCATCCTCAAACAAATGCGCCACTTCACCAATATCCTGAACGCCGAGCATTTGCGCCGAGCCCTTGATATTATGTGCTTCCCGACGCAGCTGGATGATGCCTTCATCATCAATCTTTCCGGCTTCAAGCTGAACCAGGTGCTGATTGATCGATTGCAAGCGTTGGGAGGCCTCATCAAAATATGAGGCCAGAAAACCGGATGTGTCGAATTCAGTCATGGCAGGTCAATCAGGAAATATGTTGCAGACTTTCAGAGGCTTCACTCAAGCGTTCCGATGCATCACTATATGCCTGCGCTTTGTTGCCTGAGATATGCAATAACTCCGAGATATGCTGCAAGGCTTGCAGTATTTTCAGGTTTCTTTCGTTCTGTCGCCCGGTTGCACGGGCAATCGCTGATAAAGCCTGCCCGTTCTTCTCCGACACCGCTTCAATGCGGCATAACAAGTCGGACGTTTGTCGAGCCAGTTCTACACTGTTGTTGATATATTCCAGCCGTTCTTCGGCCACATGGCTCGATGCGCCGGACATCTGTTGTACCGCGCTGCGAACGTCCTCACTGTATGCACGAATCTGGTCAGCCATGCGTTGCACTTCATTGCTGATGGATGAAACAGCCTGATCGGCGCCGTCAATGGATGCATTCAAGGCCAGCAAATGTGCTTCATCGGCGACATCCTGAATCTGTTGCAAAGATTTCAGTATCTGGTCAGGTATCTGACTATCCGCCCCGGCTGAAATAGTCTTGTCGGCATTGAGCTTATCGGCAGCAGCCAGGCTGGTTTGCAACTGCTTCACCCCTCCTTTGGCAAACGATTGAATCAGGCTGGAATTTTTTTCCAGATTACCAACCACCGCCGAAATCTCTTTGCCTGAATCAGCAATCAGCTCCAGCCCCTTAATGACCTTTCCCATAAACCTGGCTTGCTGATCGTTGGCACTGGCCTGCATTTTATTGACCAGCACAATATCACCGGCGCTTTCGGCCAGGCTCGATGATGCTTTGGATACACTCTGGGCATGCTTTAGCAGCCTGCGATTGAGAAACTCCAGTAGCAAGACGATAAACACAATAAAGCCCAACAGGATATAAAGCTGCATCGTTGCTTTGTGCTGACGTTCAGCTCTGCTGGCGGCCAACTGCGTTTCCATTCTATTGACAATCGACTGCAGTTTTTTCTGTGCGGCCAGCACCAGATTCTGGGATAATAAGGTGATTTGTGCCGCATGACTGGCGGGAATCTTCGCATTCGCCACATCATTGGCCATGCTCATCACTTCATTCATCAAGGCATCCACCTTCGCCAGTGCGGCTTTATCCTGTGCGCTAAGGCGTGGAATAGCAGCGGTGCCAAGGTAGGATGCTTTATATTGACTGACAGCTTTTTTGATTCTGACAAAGTTGGCCGAATCAGATGTCATGGTGAAATCATTCAAGGGTAACATCACATTCGATAAGGTGGCTTTGAACTGCTCCACGCGAAACTGATCATCATACACATGACCCAACCCATCCATGCCCTCCCTGTCGCGCAGAGAAGCAACAACGATAATGCCAATCAACACGGCAAAAAGAAGCAAGGACAATATGGAATTTTTACCAGCCAGTTGCCTGAGTGACAGCTGTTTGTTCGAGCCTGATTCAGTGCTTTCATGCATGTTTTATTCCTCTCCCGTTCATCCCGTTGAACGCCACCTCAGCCCACTTCAGCCAACTGGACAGCGGGGATTGGAAATATCCCCTCACTTGAACAGACCCGCGCATTCAAAAAGATCAAATGATATTCCGTCAATATTGATCGCTACAACCGTTTCACCCCCAGGCGCAGACTCGGATAATAACGCTTTGTTCACACGCCGTATGCTGCACACTTCATCGGCCCAGATGCCGACATGCATCAGCGCATGGCGCAATAACAAAAAGCGTGTGCGTGATGTCGGCTCCCTGTTGCAAGCCGGTAACGTTGTCACCCCGCCAACATCAATGATACAAACAATCTGCCCGTGGATATTGGCCAGCCCGATCACATGCTCCGGCCCCATCGGCACCGAAGTCAAACCCGTTGGACGAACCACTTGCCTGATTTCCGATGAGCGCACCAGCAGGTTTTTTCCACCCATCACGATATGCAGAACATTTTCCAGCTCCGTGCTCGCCTGATCTTCCTCAATGATTTCTCTGCTCGCCGTCATCATTGCTGGCTCCGGCCTCTGGATGCCATCTGCTCATACAACACCAGTATTTTCCTCACTCTGGCCTGAAGTTTCAACGGTTCAACCGGCTTGCCGATATAATCATCGGCGCCGGCTTTGAGTCCCAACACTTCATCTTCCTCACTGCGCCGGGCTGTCAGCATAATGACCGGCACATCATTAAAACGCTCTTGCTCGCGCATATGTTTGAGCAATTCCATGCCCGACATATTGGGCATTTCACAATCGGTCAGCACCAGATTCGGTTTCATGCGTTGCAGTATATTCCATGCCTGCTGACCATCTTCGGCCTGAATAACTTTATAGCCATCGGCATCAAGCACAAATTCAACCAGATTGCGTACGCTGCTGGAATCATCCACCACCAGCACCGTCTGCTGCTCGCTGCTGATCGTGTGTTGGGCATGCTCTTTGTCACGCCTTCGCTGTACCTCGCCGTAGCTCATAATTTGTAGATTTTCATCCATATGTTCATGCAGCAGAAATCCTTCCGGCACCGTACAAACGCGCATCACTTCATCCAGACTGGTCTGGCCGGACAGCGCTTTCGATAATCCATCCTCGAACAGAGTCAGCATATCCTCTTCCCTGGCCGCCTGCATCAGTTCCCGATCCGTCGCCCCTCTGGCAATCAGCTTGCGCATGCGATCATTGATATACATCACTTCATGAATACCCATACGGCCTTTATAACCAATTTTCATACAATGTTTACAGCCTGTTTTTTCATACAGGCTAACCCCTTCCGGGATACCCAACCGTTCAGCCAGTTCGGCATCCGGCCTGCCCTCGCGTCGGCATTTCGGGCACAAACGGCGCACCAGCCGTTGCGCCACCACCAGATTAAGCGAAGAAGCCAGCATGGTCGGATCAATGCCCATATCAATCAACCGGGTGACGGTGGAGGGCGCATCATTGGTATGCAGGGTCGATAAAACCAGATGGCCGGTCTGAGCTGCATGCAGGGCAATCTCGGCGGTTTCCTCATCACGAATTTCGCCCACCATGACCACATCCGGATCCTGACGCAGAATCGAACGCAGCACGGTGGAAAATGTCATGCCAGCTTTCGGATTGACCTGCACCTGATTGATGCCGGCAATCTGAAATTCAATCGGATCCTCAATGGTAATCAGATTCATCTCTTCATCATTGATATGGTGCAGAAACGAATACAGCGTGGTTGTTTTGCCACTACCGGTCGGGCCGGTAACCAGCACTGCCCCGGTCGGTTGAGCGATACACTGACGAATGCGTTTGTAGGCTACTTCTTCAAAACAGAGCACATCCAGATTCAGTGCCAGCCCGCCCCGATCAAGAATTCGCATCACCACTTTTTCGCCATGCATGGAAGGCAGGGTGGAAATACGCATATCATAGCTTTTGCCCCACAATTTCACCCGCGCGCGGCCATCCTGAGGCGTGCGGGAATTGGAAATATCCAGCTTGGACATGATCTTAATGCGGGAAACCACCAGCGGATGCGCTTTGGCCGGAAAGCGCAGCATCGGCCTGAGCCGTCCATCAACGCGCAGGCGCACCACGCTTTGCCGCTCGCCCGCCTCAATATGGATATCCGACGAACCGATTTTCATAGCCTGAACGATGACACCATTGACCAGCTTGATGATGGGAGAATCCTCTGCCCCGCGTTTTAGCTCATCGAGATTGGCTGTGTCCTGGGCAGTGTCCATTTCCTGCGTTAGGGCATGGTCATCGTCCAGCCCTTCTACGGCGGCGCTGAAATCGCTATCGGTATCATGATGCCATTCCCTGATTTTGCGCTGGATAAAATCAGGCCGTGCAAAGCGGCTGACAATCCGCCGACCAAGCTTGAAGCCGAGCGCATCAAGCATATCAATATCCAGTGGCGTTGCCGTGGCAATAACGATATCTGTTTCATTCTGGCTGACGGGAA
>CAZDFL010000088.1:0-6351 GCA_964504835.1 uncultured Zetaproteobacteria bacterium | reverse complement strand
TGAGTCTGCTGGTGGATCGGGAACGGGAATGTGTTTCCTTTGTCGCCAGTCCTGCAGGTGGCATGGATATCGAGCGGGTTGCAGCAGATTCTCCGGAACAGATTCTGACTGTGCCGATTGCCGGTGATGTGGTTAGCCAGCAGGAAAGTGATGAAATGGCGAACCTTCTCGGCTTGACGGAGGCGCAGCAGGCAGGGTTCCATGCTCTGACCAATCAGTTGTACAATATGTTCCGTGAAAAAGACGGAGCATTGCTGGAGCTGAATCCGCTGATTCTCACGACTGAAGGCAAACTGGTGGCGCTGGATGCCAAGTTTGTGGTAGATGATAGTGCCATCTACCGCCAGCCGGAGATTGCCAAACTGCGTGATCTGGATGAAGAAGAGCCGCGTGAAATCGAGGCATCGGAATTCGGTCTGAATTATATTGCGCTCGATGGCAATATCGGTTGCATGGTTAATGGGGCCGGGCTGGCGATGGCAACGATGGATATTATTCAGTTAAAAGGGGACAAACCGGCCAATTTCCTCGATGTCGGTGGCGGGGTAACGGTGGCGGCGGTGACAGAAGCGTTTCACCTGCTGTTTGCCGATGATCATGTCAAAGCGGTGTTGGTCAATATTTTCGGCGGCATTGTGCGCTGTGATATTATTGCCAACGGCTTGCTCGAAGCGATCAAGACTAATCCGATGCGCGTGCCCGTGGTGATGCGGTTGGTTGGCACCAATGAGAAAGAAGGACGACAGATTGTGAAAGATGCAGGGCTGGATGTGCGCTGGGCCGACGATCTGGATCAGGCCGCCGAATTTGCCGTTGCGGCAGCGAGGGGAATCGTATGAGCGTTATTCTGGATCGACACACACGGGTCATATGTCAGGGTTTTACCGGTAAGCAGGGCAGTTTTCACTCTGCTCAAATGATTGAATACGGCACTTATTTTGTCGGCGGCGTAACGCCGGGCAAAGGGGGGCAAACGCATCTGGATCGGCCTGTATTCAATACAGTCGCCAATGCGGTGGCGCAGGAAGGCGCGCAAGCTTCGGTGATTTTCGTACCACCGCGTTTTGCTGCCGAGGCCATTATCGAAGCGGCGCAGGCCGGTATCAGGTTAATCGCCTGCATCACCGAGGGTATTCCGGTGCAGGATATGTTGCGGGTTAAAAAGACGATTGCGGATATCAACTGCACCCTGATTGGCCCGAATTGCCCCGGCATTATTACGCCCGGCGAGGCGAAAATCGGTATTATGCCAGGCCATATTCACCAGCCCGGTCGTATCGGCGTGATTTCGCGTTCAGGCACGCTGACTTATGAAGCTGTCGAGCAGTTAACCCAGACCGGCCTCGGTCAGTCTACCTGCATCGGCATGGGCGGCGACCCGATTCACGGGCTGAATTTTATCGATGCACTGAAACTGTTTGAGGCAGATGGAAAAACGGAAGGGGTGGTGATGATCGGCGAAATCGGCGGTTCGGATGAAGAGAATGCCGCTGACTATATTCGCCAGCATGTATCCAAACCCGTTGTGGCCTTTATTGCTGGCGCGACAGCGCCCAAAGGCAAGCGTATGGGGCATGCCGGCGCCATTATTTCCGGTGGCAAGGGTACGGCAGAGGCGAAATTTGCAGCGCTGGAAGCAGCCGGGGTGACGGTTGAACATAATCCCACCCTGCTGGGTAAGCGCATGCTCGCACTGTTGTGACAGTGAACCAGCCACTGCGTTTGTAACGTGCTATAATCGTATTGTAGAGCTTGTTCTGATGAAGGTCGGGAGGTGCTATGCGTACTGCCCTGAGCAATGAAAAGCTGAAGACTATCTACAGCCGAATTGCCCGGCGCTATGATATCCAGCATGGATTGGTTACAGCCAGATCGGATCAGCGCGGCAGAAGTATGCTGGTTGAGTATTGCGTGCGCAGAGATGACAAGGTACTGGATGCTGGAGCGGGGACGGGTTCCACCGGTATTCTGGCGGCCCGCAAGGTTGGCCCGTCCGGCAGCGTGACCTTTTTTGATCTGAGTGATGATATGCTCACGGTCGCCAGGAAAAAATTGGTCAGGGATTGCATTGAGGCGCGTACTTCATTTGAAACCGGTGATATGTGCCAACTTCCCTTTTCTGCTAACAGTTTCGACGTTGCACTTTCCACCTACAGCCTATGCCCGATTTACGATCCTGATAAGGCTGTACAGGAATTATTCCGTGTGGTTAAACCGGGCGGGAGGCTGGGGTTTGCCTATTCTGTAGAGGCTTCAAGTCCAGCTTTGCGGTGGCTGGCCGACATTGTGGAAGATATTGCGTGGAAAATCCCCTCACTATCCATGGGTTGTCGTTCGATTGATGTGTTTCCCGTAGTCAAACAGGTTGGCGGGAAAGTTATATTGGATAAGTGCATTGGCGTGCCTCTGTGGCCATTCCGAGTGCTGGTGATAGAAAGGTGATCTATAGTATTTATGAATTGTCCAGGCTGACAATAATCGGGTGGTTCGTTCCCGCCATGGCAGGTAACACAATCAATGTCCCGAACATGGAAGCCAGCAACCCTCCGATCACCATGAAAGAAAACGGTTGAAAGATTTCCGAGCCGCCGCCGAAACCGAGCGCAATCGGTAACAGCGATGCGATGGTTGTGGCGGCGGTCATCATAATCGGACGCAAGCGAATGTGGATCGCCTGCTGCCATGCATCTGTTTCGCACAGACCTGTGCGAATCTGACGATTGGCGTAATCAACCAGTACAATGCCGTTATTCACCGCAATGCCAATCAGCGTCAGTCCACCCATGGCGATAGAAGCATCGATGCCATGGCCGGATATGGCAACGGCAATCAGGCCACCTGCCAGCGCGACCGGAATAACCGCCAGAACTGTCAGCGGTTGCGTCCAGGAAGAAAATTGTAATACCATGATCAGGTAAATAAGCGCGATGGCGGCCAGTGCGGTAAGTATAAATTCGATCAGGGTATGAATGAGAACCGGGTACTGACCGCTGACGGCGGCGCTGTAACCTGCGGGCAGTTTGAGTTGATCCAGTTTTTTCTGAATCGCGCGGGAAACTGACATCAGATTCCCTTCGGCTTCGGCCAGCAGGGTAATTTGGCGCTGTCCGTTCAGGCGCGTGACGGCAGCGGCTACGCCGACCGGCTCAATATCCGCCAAACGGTTCAATGCCACCCAGCCGCCATCCGGCGTGGGTACGGGCAGTTTGGCCACCGCCTCCGGATACGCGATCATCGCACCCTGCCAGCGCAGCAGTATGGGAATGGTCTCCTGCGCACGGATGACGGTTGTAGCCTGTATGCCGAGTCCGGCGGCGCGCAGCGCCTGCCTCACATCCGTCGCTCGCAGACCGTAAAGCGCCAGACGGGCAGGGCGCAAATGCACCGTTAGCTGGTTGCTACGCACTTTGGTGTTATTCACGATATTGGAAATATCTGGTTGCTGTTTCAACAGCTGCTCGACCTGATCGGCCAGTTTTATTAGCCTGTTATTGTCCTCGCCATAAATCGTGACGCCGAACAGGGCGGGCAAGCCGGAAAAGCTCTCGTCCATTTTTTCCTGAGTTGGATGGTGAAACAAAAAACTCATACTGGTGAATGGCGCGTACAGGTGACGAAAATCATCCATGATTGCATCGGCGCTGCGACTGCGCTGGTTTAATGGTTTTAGTTTGATCATCAGTTCGCCACGATTTGCCCCTTCAATCTGATAGCCGGTGCGGGGTGATCCGGTACGCCGGTATACTGAGGCGATATCGGACTGTTGCATGGCAATGCGTTCGAGTTGATTGCCAATGCGGTCGCTTTCACGCAGCGAGGTGCCCGGCGCCATGGTATATTCCACCAGAATGGAGCCTTCATCCATGGGCGGCAACAGCGACGCCCGCCCGCCGGCAGTCAGCGATACCGCCACGATCACGAAAAGTACGGCTATTGCCATCACAGTTTTGCGATGCGCCAGCGCCAGCGTAAAAACACTCTGCACCAGTATTTGCATGCGACGCACCCGATCCGGTATCGGCGCGGTGGATGCAAACCAGCGGGAAGCGGACAATGAAGGTACAAAAATCAGCGACAGAATCAGCGATACCAGCAACGCTGCGCTTACCGTCCAGCCGAACGGGCGCATGAACAGGGCGGCGATGCCGCCGATCATCAACAGGGGCAGAAATGCGGCCAGCGTGGTCATGGTGCCGCTGGTATCGGGGCCGGCAATTGCTACAGCGCCGTGCAGTGCGATCTGTTCGGGCGTTTTCCCGGCATCGTGAGCGTGACGGGCAATGTTTTCAGCGACAATAATCGCATCATCCACGATCATGCCGATAGCCAGCGCCAGCGCCGTCATGGTGACGATATTCAGCGATAATCCCAGCGCCGACATAATCGCCAGTGTTCCCATCAGGGTAACGGGGATAGTCAGGGCGACGACCAGCGTTGGCCGAATCGAACCCAGAAACAGGTACAGGACGAGTACGACCAGAGCGGCCCCCAACCATAAATCCTGCACAATTTCATTTTTGGCGCGGGCGATAATTTCGGATTGATCGTAAAATTTTTGCACCGTCGCCCCTGCCGGTAACAACGATTGCAAACGCGCAAGCTCGGCATCCACCTGTCGCACAACATCCAGCGCACTGGCGCCGAGCTGCTTGCGCACCAACAATGCTACCGCTGGTTTGCCATCGCCATGAATCGTATAATGCTTCGGAACGCGCCCTTCGCTTATTTGTGCAATATCCCCCAGCAGGATCGGTTGTTTTATCGCTTGCGCCATCATCCGCACAGTCGGCGTTGATGTTGGCGGCAAGCGAATGGCGATATGGCGCAGATCATCCGGCGAACGGATACGACTATCGGAGCGCACCACCCATTCACGTCCGCCATCATGTGCAAAACCTGCGACATCGACCTGATTGGCGTCTTTCAACGCCGCTGCGATATCCGCCAAACTCAGATGCAGGCGCATCAGAGATTGCGCTTTGATACGCACAATGAATGCTCGCTGTTCGCCGCCCAGCAGATCAATCCGCGATATGCCCGGAAGCTGTTTTAGCCTGGGTAACAGGCGATAACGCACCGTGTTGAGCAGAGCTACCGGATCAGAGGGGGATGTGATGGTATAACCGCTCACTTCCTGCAAGGTGGTGCCGATTTGTTCCAGGCGGGGAACGACGCCATGCGGCAGTATGGCGAATACCTGTCCGAGCTTTGCCTGCACCAGTTGGCGGGCATCGTTGACCGCCATGCCCCAGTCAAACTGCACGCTGATTTGAGATATGCCCTGCGCCGATGTGGTTGCGACGCGGCGCACGCCGTTGATGCTGCGCATGGCCGTTTCAATGGGGCGGGTGATCAGTAAATCAACATCCTGCGCTGATGCGCCCGGCAAGTGGGTGATGATGTTCACCACCGGCACATCGAGCGCGGGCAATAGATCCACCGGCATGCGCTGCCAGCCCTGTAGCCCTGCCAGCAGCACAAGCATCAGCCCGAGCCCCAGCAGCAGGGGGCGTCGGATAAAAGCATGAATGATGCGCGCTAACACGGTCAATCTGGTGCGTGGTAGGTGCTGGAAAAATCGCGGTACAGCATTTCATAGACGCCTGTGGTCGCAACCGCCTCTCCGGCATGCAATCCGGTGCGAATTTCCACCCATGCCTGATCACGCAGGCCGATCCTGACCTGCTGTTTACGCCATTTATTTGTATCGCGAACAAATACAAAGGCATGACCCGCATCATCGCGAGCAATCGCAGTTTCCGGCACTGCGACTGCCTTGTGCGGCAGGAAAATAGCGCCCGAGACCTGCATGCCGGGCGTTTGCTTTTGAACAGCGTTGGCGCTGGGCCAAGTGATCCAGATCTGTATGCCGCCTTCAGCCGTTGTTTCAGGCATTACCGCCGATACTGCGCCCGCGATATCGCCATGCGATCCATGAATGACGGAGGATCGTCCCACAAGATTTGTGATATCAGCGGGTGGAAAGAGGGTGGCTCGGATGCGAAGATGGTGGACGTCAACAATGCGGGCAAGCCGGCTTCCGGCCTTGATATATTGGCCAACCTGCACGCTGCGCGCTGTAAATACGCCATCAACGGGTGCGGTGATGCGTATGCCGGAGGCCAGTGAAACCAGATTTTGTCTGAGCGTGGATATACGGGCTTTGACCTGAGCCAATACGTTTTTTGCAGCATTCACCTGCTCATTGGTGGCCAGACGCTGTTGTTTCTTGCGACGTATCAACTGGAGGTTCTTTTTCGCAATCTCCAGTTCCCTGTCGGCCTGACGGCGCTGTTGTTTTAAATCCGCGATCCGGCTTTCTACTGCTTTACCGGCAAGCTCAAACAGGAT
>CAZDFL010000087.1:0-6446 GCA_964504835.1 uncultured Zetaproteobacteria bacterium | reverse complement strand
GCCCTTGGCGATGCTTGCTCAGCCAATAGTCAAAGCAACCTTTACCCATGCCAAGACGATTACCTTGCCGATCAAATGCCGTAAGCGGGCACAGTAACGTGGTGTTGGCGCCAGGCCGCCATGGTTCACCATCTGATGGTTCTAACACACCGAAGCGGCCTTGCTGCCAGCATGTTTTGGATGTGACCAAAAGCCAATCCATATATTGGTGATGGTGGGTGACCGGTGCAAAAACAAGGTAATCCGGCAGCAGAAATAAACGCTGCGTGGCGACCTCGGATGGCATGGAGCGATACGCCAACAGGGCGGTCGTTTCGGCGCTGCTGGCCAGATATGCACATAAGTGGTCAATAATCTGTTCGGAATAACGCTGCCGCGCATTGCTGGGTAGCCTGATTCTATAGGCTATCGCCGCAGCCCTCAAAGAGGCCTTGCTTTCAAGGGCACTCATGGATGCAAAGCGCTCATTGGTCTGGACAGGGATGAAGCGGGATCATGTGGAAAGGGCACCCCCACGCTGGCGTAATGACAAATAGTCGTCGAACCCTCTAACAAGAGGTGGGCGCCGCACCTCGGCCTCAGGTATCCCGAAAGGGGGACGCACATGGCCAAAGTAGGTAAGCTCCCATTCGACAAGTATCGGCTCAGGCAACATGCTGCCATTCGATCAACGCAGGGGTGCTTTCGCTAAACCTTCTGCCTGTAATACTACATTATCCAGATCAGATATCAAGCCTTCCAGGCCATCAACGCCGCTCTGGCCTTTTTTCAACAACTCACCGGCCAGATTCAATGATACCAGTGTCAGCAAGCGGTCGGAAGCAACGGATGCGCCCATGCTGCGCAGCTCATCAATATGTTCCTGAACCAGATTGGCGGCGGCCATGACCTGCTCAGGATCTTCGTCGGTCAGGATAGAAAAATTGCGCCCCATGAGCGTGATATCAACCGCATGACTCATGAAACTTCTTCCTGATTGACCATCAATTCATCCAGCTTTTCTATGGCGTGCTCAACTCTGGCTTTCGCTTCAATGCGGCTGTTTTGCAGACTCTCTAGCTCATTTTCCAGTTGTTGTACCTGATCGCGGCGTTTGCGCAGCTCATTTTCGGCAATGCGCACCACTTCGCGCATGCGATGATTATCCGCAATCGTTTTTTCCATATTGCGACGAATCGCGGCCATATGTTCGGTTAATGCATGGATGCGCTCATCCAGCGCCTGCTGTGGATTATTCTGCATGCATGACATTGAAGCACGTTCAAAGGCTTAATTCAAGCAATACTGACCGAGCCGGTTCAATCAACTGGCTGGAGTACCCCGAGCTTGCAACTCATTCTCCAATTCGTGTACTATCTGTCGCCAAAATGAAGGTGGAGGGTGCTATGGCTATCGATTATACATGGCTTGAAAATACGGTTATAAAACGCAAACTGGGAGAGGGAGAACGTGCTGCGCTTGAACGGATTTTGCTTGAAAAGAGTTTTGCTAAAAATGAAAACATATTGACTCAGGGCAAGGCCGGAGGCGTGTTGTATATCCTGCGCTCAGGCCAGGCCGAAATCAGTGCAGATATTAATGGGCAGAAGATGCTTCTTGCCACCGCCAAGGAAGGCGCACTTTTTGGCGAAATTACTTTTTTGACCGGCGATACCGCGACTGCGAATGTTGATGTGCTGGATGATTGTCTGGTGTACAAGCTCAAACGCGAGGATTGCTCGCAATTAATGCAGAGCGAGCCTGAACTGGTTTATGCGCTGATGGCCTATATGCTGGTACATGCGGCCAGGATTATTCGCTCAAAGGATGCAGATCATGCAAGCATGATGCAGTACATAGGCTCTTCGCATAAGTAACTGACTTACTACTCCGGCGGCCTGATTGTTCAGCCCAATATCCGATATTGACGGTGCTGCCAACTCGATGTTGGCAGCAAAATTGCTGGAGTCATTGTAAGACCATGATATTATTAAAGTCGGCTTGCCAGCTTGCGATAGATAATATCAGATGAAATAATTGAACCCCGTTGGCCCGAGCGGATATGCCTCCTTCCCCTTCCTGATGCATATTCCTCGGGCCTAAGTGTTTCCAGTCTATGTGTTCCCGCTCCGATACGCTCCCACTCCGATAGTTGCGCTTAAGCATCTTCAGTCGCCATGTTACATTGCGGGCATGGCAACCAAGACGGGTGAAACAACCCACACCCCCATGATGCAGCAGTATTTGAAAATCAAATCCGAGTATGCGGACTGCCTGCTGTTTTATCGCATGGGCGATTTTTACGAGATGTTTTTCGAAGATGCAGTTGAAGCGTCAAAAATTCTGGATATCACGCTGACCAAGCGTGGAAAATCTGGCGGTGACGATATCCCCATGGCCGGGGTGCCCTGGCATCAGGCCGAAAACTATCTGGCCAAACTGGTGGCTGCGGGCAAACGGGTGGCGGTGTGCGATCAAATGGAAGCGCCCGATGGCTCCAAGGGGCCGGTACGTCGGGAAGTGGTGCGGGTCGTGACTGCCGGTACGATTACGGAATCAGAATTGTTAGACAGGGCGCGTTCGGCAGCCTTGGTAGCTTGCTACAGAAATGGTGAAAGCTGGGGGCTGGCTGGCATCGATCTGTCCTGTGGCCACTGGCATTTGCTGGAAGGGTCGGGCGATGCGCGACTACAGGAACAACTGGCGATTCTGGCGCCGGCAGAGTTATTATTGATGCGCGCTGAAGCAGGCATGGCCGATATGCAAGCTGGCGTGCCGGTGTCGCGACCTGGTGACTGGAGCTTTTCTGCCGCCGTATCGCGAGAGCAGCTGGAGCAGCAATTCGGCGTGTCCGATTGGCAGGCACTGAATCTTGACGGGCATCCCGAAGCTGCTGCCGCAGTCGGGGCGGCGCTGGTCTATCTGGGGCAGACGCAAAAGTGCGCCCTCGAACACTTGTCTTTACCCGTATTTATCGAGCAGGCCGAGGGTATGCGCATTGATATGCGTTCGCGTCGTAATCTGGAGTTGTACTGCTCTCTGGCCGGTGATCCGAAAGCCAGCATGATTGCCGTGCTGGATGAAACCCGAACACCGATGGGAGCGCGCAAGCTGCGAGCATGGATTGACCGCCCGCTGACAAATCTGGATGGCTTAAGGGAACGGCAACAGGCGGTGCAGAGCCTGTTGGATGATTCGGACACATTGAACGACGTACGCTCGGCATTGTCCGGTGTGCGCGATATGGAGCGCATGCTCACCCGCATTGTGCTCGGTCGCGCCGCGCCGCGCGATTTTCGCGGCCTTGCTGATGCGCTGCTGGCGTTGCCTGATTTGTATGTATTGCTGGGTGATCGTGGCGGTTTGTTTGCCGACATTAGCGCTGCGCTGCATGGACTGGAGAATCTGGCGGCTGAACTGGAGCGCGCCATTGTTGATCTGCCGCCGCAAACATATCGAGATGGTGGCGTGATTGGCGCAGGCTATGATGCAGAACTGGATCGTTTGCGCGGCCTGGCCACTGAAGCTGGCGACTGGCTGCGCGATTACGAGGCGCGTGAACGCGAACGAACCGGACTGGCCAATCTGCGCGTCAAATATAATAAAGTATTCGGCTATTTTATCGAAATTTCCAAAGCGCAGGCCAAAGATGCACCGGTTGATTATGTGCGCAAACAGACGCTGGTAAATGCCGAGCGCTTTATTACCGATGAATTGCACAGCTTTGAATCGGAGATTCTCGGTGCGCGCGATGCAGCCATGGGGCGTGAAGATGCATTGATGGAAGCGCTGCGCCAGCAGGTGGCGGCCCACGCTGCTGCCATTCAGAACGCGGCGCAGGCTGTAGCGAGTCTGGATGTGATTGCCTGCTTCTCGTTTCTGGCCCAGATACACCGTTACGTGCGCCCCGATGTGCATGGCGGTCGCGCCATGACCGTGGTTGGAGGTCGCCATCCGGTGGTAGAGCGACACCTGCCGGACGATGCCACATTTGTCGCCAATGATACGCATATGGATATGAAGTCGCGCCGTTTTATGTTGCTGACCGGGCCGAATATGGGCGGTAAATCCACCTATATGCGGCAGGTGGCATGGATCGTCTGGCTGGCACATACCGGTTGTTTCGTACCGGCTGAACAGGCGCGTATTCCCCTGACCAGGCGATTGTTTACGCGGGTCGGAGCCGGCGATGAACTGGCCAGCGGTCGCTCCACATTCATGGTGGAAATGATGGAAACGGCGACCATCCTCAATCAGATGGAGCCGAGATCCTTGGTGATTATTGATGAAATCGGGCGGGGCACCAGCACCTGGGACGGCCTTGCTATCGCCTGGTCGGTGGCCGAATGTTTGATTGAAGCCAAAGATGTACTGACCCTGTTTGCCACCCATTACCACGAACTGACCGAACTGCCGGATGAATATAAGGCGGCCTTTAATGCATCTGTCACGGTGCGCGAATGGAATGGTTCGGTGATTTTTATGCATCAGGTGGTGGAGGATGCGGCAGATCAGTCGTATGGTATTTCGGTGGCGCAGTTGGCCGGTTTGCCCAGGGCTGTGGTCAAACGGGCGCGCGAGCATTTATTCCGGCTCGAACACGGTTCTGAACTGGCGGCGGAAACGGGCAAGGCACAACTCGGACTGTTTGCTGTGGCGGAAAAGCGACAGCAACAGCAAGAACTGGAGCGCTTGCGGCAACTGCATGATAAACTGGCGCAGGCCGATGTGGATGCGATGCGCCCGCTTGATGCACTAACATTTCTCGATACATTAAAAAAAGAGGTGGATGACCTATGAGAACAAGTACAAAAACAAGCGCCTGGATCATTATGGCTTTAGCAGCAATGCTGAGCAGTTGTACGTGGGTAAAACCAACGGATGCATCATTGGATGTGCGGGTAGCTTACCTGAGTCAGATTGAAACGTGTAAACAACTGGGCCGGGCGACGGTATCTGTGCTGGATAAAGTGGCTTTTATTTCCCGTGCCGAGGAAGATATGGCTGATGAACTGGAAATCCTGGGGCGCAATGCTGCGGCTGAAATGAAGGGAGACACGATTGTTGCCATGAGTAAAATTGTTGATGGAGAACAGGTGTTTAATGTCTATCGCTGCAAATAACGATGGCTGATAAAGAAAAACTGAAACAACTGCTTCAGGCCGTCGGCGAAGCGTTTGACTCGGGCAAGAATGGCACTCAGTTATCGGCCTTGATGTGCCGCAATGTGGATGCTTTTTTGATTGATCTCTGGCACCAGAAAGCGCCAATGGCGGCAGCTTGTGTGGATTTGGTGGCCGTTGGCGGCTATGGGCGCGGTGAACTGGCACCGTATTCAGATTGGGATTTATGGTTTCTGGTACCTGAATTATGCCCGGTCAGGGCTGAAGAAGAGATGCAGGCATTCCTGCTGTCGCTGTGGGATATGAATGCAAAAATCGGGCATGCCGTGCGTACGGTGAAAGAGACGTTGCTGCATGTGCATGAGGATTGGTCATCAGCGACAGCGGCAATGGAATCGCGATTACTGGTTGGTCAGGGCGAGGCTTATCATCAGCTACAATTCAAGCTGCAGCAGTTTTTCAAGAAAAAACGCAAGGCATTTATCATCGCCAAGCTGGCTGAGCTGGAACGCCGCTATGAACGCACCGGCGGTACCGCTTTTCTGATGGAACCGGACATCAAGGAGAGCAAGGGCGGTTTGCGCGATGTGCAGACGGTGTTCTGGCTGGCCAAGGCGTGGTACGGCTGTGACGATGTGGCCGGACTGGTTGAAAAAGGAGCTATTTCCGTTCAGGAGAGAGATCATCTGCTTAGCGCCCAGAGTTTCCTCTGGCATTGCCGAGCCGGGTTGCATCTGGAAGTGAACCGGGCATCGGATCGTCTTGGTTTTGAGCAGCAGGCTGTGCTGGCGGAGCGTATGCATTATCAGGCGGCGCAGCATCGCCCTGCTGTTGATGCGTTCATGATTGACTATTTTCGCCATGTCGGGCGCATTTCTCGCATCACCGGCTTGATGCGTATGCATTTTCATGAGTGCGTACACCCGCAACATTTCAAGCTCAAACGCCATATCGGCGATGGCTTCACACTCGAAGGGCAACTGGTCGGCATTGAGCATGCCCGGGTCTTTCAGGATGAACCCATCCGTTTGCTGCGTATCTTTCATGTGTCGCAGCAGGATCGCAGACGCCTTTCCAGTCAGGCGCTGCGTCAGATTCGCGCCGATGTGATGCTGATTGATGATGATTTCTGTAACGATCCCGAAGCGCACAAGGTGTTTTTACAAATCCTGAGAGCCAACCGCAATGTACACTGGACCCTGCGTGGCATGAATATTACCGGCGTATTGGGCCGTTTTATTCCCGAATTTCGCAAGGTGGTCGGGCTGGGACAGTTCAATCGTTATCACGCCTACACCGTGGATGAGCATACCTTGCGCGCCGTTGGCGAGGCACGCAATTTCT
>CAZDFL010000086.1:0-6561 GCA_964504835.1 uncultured Zetaproteobacteria bacterium | reverse complement strand
CGGATATGGAGCAGGTGATCGATGATATGGCGGTGAATGTTGTCTTGTTGGCGATTCCCTCTGCTTCTCATCAGATGATTCAATCGATGGTGAACAGGTGCCAGAAACTATCGATTCCATGTCGTACCTTGCCATCGGTGGCTGACCTGGCCGATGGGCGGGTGGAGGTTTCGCGGCTCAGGCAGGTTCAGATTGAAGATTTGCTCGGGCGCGACACGGTCAAACTCGATGATGGTGGCATTCATCAGTTATTGGCTGGGCACTGTGTGTTGGTTACCGGCGCAGGCGGTTCAATTGGTTCGGAGCTATGCCAACAGATTTTATCCCATCGGCCATCGCGCTTGCTGTTGCTCGATCATGGTGAGTTTAACTTGTATACAATTGAACAGGAATTGCAGCCGGTTGCAGTGGAGTCAGCTTGTGAGATTGAGCCGCTGTTGGGTGATATTCGTGATGTTGATCGCATGGGCTGGATATTTGAGCATTTTAGTCCCGCCGTCGTATTTAATGCGGCGGCTTATAAACATGTGCCGCTGGTGGAACAAAATCCGGCTGAAGGCGTCAAAACCAATGTATTGGGGACCTGCCAACTGGCTGGTCTGGCTGTTGAAGCAGGGGTGCAGAAATTCATTCAGGTATCGACCGACAAGGCGGTCAATCCGAGCAATGTGATGGGGGCGAGCAAGCGCTGTGCGGAAATCTATTGCCAGAACCTGAACCGGCGCAGCGAAAAAACGGCATTTATCACCACCCGTTTTGGCAATGTGCTGGGCTCGGCGGGTTCGGTCGTTCCCCTGTTCCGCAAGCAGATTGAGGCCGGTGGCCCGCTGACAGTCACCCACCCGGACATCACCCGTTATTTTATGACCATTCCCGAATCCGTCAGTCTGATTCTTCAAGCGGCAACGATGGGCAGCGGGGGCGAGATTTTTGTGCTCGATATGGGTGAGCCAGTCAAAATTGTCGATCTGGCTGAACAGATGATTCGTTTAACAGGATTGGAGCCGGGGCATGATATCGAGATTGAATTTACCGGTTTAAGACCCGGTGAGAAGCTCTATGAGGAACTGTTCCACGAAGCCGAAGCACTCAAGGCCACATCGCATCCGAAAATCATGCTGTCGGGCAGTCGTGTCATGGACTGGACTGCAATGCAGCAACATCTGGAAACATTACAGCGTGTCTGTAGCAGTCGTGATGTACCCCGATTGCACAAGGAGCTGCAACAACTGGTGCCTGAATTTACACCGGATTCCGATGCTGTTATGGATGTGTGAAATATCGTAATTCATGAGCAGATTGAACCGTGAAATCTGAGCAAGATGGTTTATGCGTCGAAGTCGCGGTATTTTCACCATTGGCTGGCAGCTTTACTTATCTGTGGCCGGACGCACTCGGCGAGCCGCTAACTGGTATCCGGGTACAAATTCCTTTCGGTAAGGGTAATCGATTCGGGCTTGTACTGGGTACAGCCGCCAGACCGGCCGGGCTTGAACTCAAAAGCGTGTGGGACAGACTGGATGAAAAGCCTCTGTTTGATCCGTCCAGAACACAGTGGCTGGAGAGGGTGGGCAGATATTATCTGGCCAGACCGGGTGAATTGTGGAGCAATGCGCTGGGTTGGGCTGCTCAGGATGATATTCGCCGTTTTCATTGCCTTGATCGTGAGGCGCTGGCACAGCATTACCCTGACCTGGCCGCTTTATTTCATACGCGTGCAGCTATTTCATTAAAATTGATGTTGCAACGCTCCGCTCATGTGGCCGGACTTCGTCATACGATTGCGGCTGCTTGCGGTCAGCGGTTGGTTGAAGAAGTGCATTCCGAACCGTTGTGGCAGCATGATATTGCAAACTTGGCGCCAACGCCGACGTCGGCACAACAACAGGCTATCGACGCGATTACTGCAAGCCTGAAGTCATTTTACCCGTTCCTGCTGTTTGGCCGCACTGGCTCGGGTAAAACAGAAGTATATCTCAGAGCTGCGCAGGCGGTGGTTGAAGCTGGCGGGCAGGTGTTGGCGCTGGTACCGGAAATCGGATTGACACCGTTATGGCTGGCGCGTCTGAAGCAGCGATTCAAGCGGGTGGGTATCTGGCATTCCGCCATGACACCCCGCGAGCGCTTAATTGTGCGCCAGCATTTGCCTGAAACTGATATTTTGATTGGCACGCGTTCAGCGCTGTTTTTGCCTCTGCCTAAGCTGAGAATGATTGTGGTGGATGAAGAACACGATGCCAGCTTCAAGCAGCAGGATAGCATGGCCTATTCGGCGCGTGATATGGCGGTATTGCTGGCACAGGAGCTGAATATTCCGATTGTGCTGGGTTCGGCGACGCCAAGCCTGGAAAGTTGGCGGCAGGTCAAGGCAGGCCAATACCAGCGTTTGGATTTGCCGCGTCGGGTGACGCAAACAGCGCCGATTATTGCTGACGTGATTGATATGCGCAGTGTTGATGGACCGGTATCCAATGCCTTGTTGGAGGCACTGAAAAAGACGCGTGAGGCGGGCGAACAATCGATTCTGTTTTTGAATCGGCGCGGTTATGCGCCGGCCTTGCAGTGTACGGCTTGCGGTGATGTGCAGGAGTGTCCTGATTGTTCGATAAGGCTGACGTTGCACCGTCGGGCCGGGCAATTGCGCTGTCATAGTTGCGGTTTTCGGCGCAGAACGCCGAAAACGTGTGAGTCGTGTGGTGAGGCGGCATTATTGCCACTGGGCGAGGGCACCGAAAAACTGGATGAATGGTTGTCCGAGCATCTTCCCGAATTGTGTTTCGCCCGCTTTGACCGCGATATCATTACCAGCCATGCACGTCTGGAAAACACGCTGATCGCCTTTGAGCAAGGAAAAATTGATTGTCTGCTTGGTACCCAGATGCTGGTCAAAGGACACGATTTCCCCAATGTGACGCTGGTTGGCGTGATCAATGCCGATCTCGGTGTGAATATGCCGGATTTCCGTGCTGCTGAGCGCTGGTGGCAGCAAATGACTCAGGTGACAGGCCGAGCTGGTCGCGGTCACAAGGCCGGACGCGTGTTGATTCAGACGCGCATGCCGGAAGCTGAATGGCTTGGGCGAATTGATGAGAATGAGGCGGAATCGACCCTGAATGATGAATTGCAACTCAGGGAAATGTTATCCTTTCCGCCGTACGGGCGCTGGGTACGCATGGTGTTTTCCGCCCGCAAGATAGAGAAAGCGATGGCTGTCGCCAATCTGGTCGCGGAGGCCTGTGTCAGGCTGGAGCATGTCAAAATCAGTGGTCCGATGCCCTGTCCGGTGGAGCGTCAGGCTGGTAAATATCGCATCGAAGTATTGCTGCGCGATGCATCGAGAAAGGTATTGCCATGGAAACTGGCGCCAGTTCTGGCTACGATGAAGCCACCGCGCGATGTGCGCATTCGGGTTGATGTCGATCCGCAGGATATGATGTAATGAATGAAAACAGAATCCGCGTCGAAGGGGCGCGGGTGCATAATCTGAAAAATATCAGCCTGGATATTCCGCGTGATCAATTGGTGGTGATTACCGGCGTATCCGG
Organism: uncultured Zetaproteobacteria bacterium; assembly: GCA_964504835.1. Taxonomy (GTDB): domain Bacteria; phylum Pseudomonadota; class Zetaproteobacteria; order Mariprofundales; family Mariprofundaceae; genus Mariprofundus. The sequence goes on along the minus strand of CAZDFL010000086.1, from coordinate 3,016 downwards.
TTCCGGTAAGTCGAGTCTTGCATTCGATACGCTCTATGCCGAGGGGCAGCGGCGTTATGTCGAATCGCTTTCAGCCTATGCGCGCCAGTTTCTGGGCATGATGGAGCGCCCGGATGTCGATGCCATCGAAGGGTTATCTCCGGCCATTTCCATTGAACAGAAAACCACCAGTCGCAATCCGCGCTCCACCGTCGGCACCATTACTGAAGTGTATGATTATCTGCGCCTGTTGTTTGCACGCATCGGGCAACCGTATTGCCATGGTTGTGGCAAGCCGATCACTTCGCAACCGGCCAGCGTTATTATTGATCAGATCGAAGCGCTCGATGAAGGCACCAAGTTGCAATTGCTGGCGCCGATTGCGCGTGGCAGGAAAGGCGAGTTTCGCAGGGAACTGGAGCAGGCTGGCAAGGATGGTTTCGTGCGCGTGCGTATCGATGGCGAGGTGATGGCGCTGGAAGAGGCGCCAGCCTTACAGAAGAACATCAAACACCATATCGAACTGGTGGTGGATCGGTTGGTGATTCGGGCTGGTATTCGCACCCGTCTGGCCGATTCGGTCGAGACGGCGCTGCGTTATGGCGAGGGTTTGATGATTGCTCTGCTTGGGGATAGTGAGCAGGTGTTCTCCGAGCGTTTCGCTTGTGCCGATTGCGGCATTTCTTATCCGGAGATTGAACCGCGTTTGTTCTCATTTAATTCACCAGCCGGGGCATGTCCGTCCTGCGATGGTTTAGGCTCAAAAACCGTATTCGACCCGGCCCTGGTGGTGCCGGATGAAACATTATCTGTGACCGGTGGTGCGATTGCGCCGTGGGCGGGGCGCGAAACATTTATGTATCACCAGACATTGGAGGCCGTGGTCGCTTTTGTCGATGCCGATATGGATACGCCGTTTGCCGATTTGAGTGAGGCGGCGCGCAAGGTTCTGCTCTATGGCAGTGGCAGAAAGAAGGTTCGTTTTGTCTATGAGACGCCGGGTCAGAATCGCATCATTGAGCGCCCGTTTGAAGGAGTGATTCCCAATCTGGAGCGGCGCTATCGGGAAACGAGTTCGGATGATGTGCGCGAAGCGCTGAGTCAATATATCAATACCATCGACTGCCCCGCCTGCGCCGGTTCGCGGCTGTGTAAGGCGGCGCGGCATGTGCGCATTGCAGGCGTCTCGCTGCCGGAATTTACCACCATGCCGCTGCGTGAAGCCCAGGCATGGGTGAATAATCTGAATCTCTCCGAGCAACAGCAAACGATTGCCGAGCGGGTGCTTGAAGAAATATCCGCCCGCCTCGGTTTCATGATTGAAGTGGGCTTGGATTATCTGAGTCTGGAACGTACGGCAGGCACATTATCGGGAGGCGAGGCACAGCGCATTCGTTTGGCCACACAGATTGGTTCGGCGCTGGTCGGGGTGTTGTATATTCTGGATGAACCGTCGATTGGTCTGCATCAGCGCGATAATGATCGTTTATTGGCCACACTTCGTCGTTTGCGTGACCTGGGCAATTCGGTGATCGTGGTTGAGCATGATGAAGATGCCATCAGAACAGCTGACTGGGTGATTGATATGGGGCCATCGGCGGGTGTGCATGGCGGCGAAGTGGTGGCGCAGGGTAAACTGGCAGATATTCTGAAGGTGGATACGCTGACCTCCGATTATCTGACCGGACGCAAGCAAATCAACATTCCAAAACGTCGAAAGGTATTAAAGAAACATGCCATGATTGGCGTGCAAGGAGCGTGCGAGCACAACCTGAAACAGGTGAGTGCGTTATTCCCGGTGTCCCGATTTTCCTGCGTGACTGGCGTATCCGGCTCCGGCAAGTCCACCTTGACCAACGACACGCTGTTCAAGGCGCTGGCCAAATCGAAAGGCTTGAAAAGAGACAGGGTAGGAGCACACGAAAAATTGATCGGCGCTGATCTGATCGATAAAATCATAGAAATTGACCAGAGCCCGATTGGTCGCACGCCACGTTCCAATCCGGCCACATACACCGGTATTTTCACGCCGATTCGCGAATTTTTCGCGCAGGTGCCGGAATCGCGAGCGCGTGGATATAAACCGGGGCGTTTCTCATTCAATGTCAAAGGAGGGCGCTGCGAAGCCTGTCAGGGCGATGGCATCATCAAGGTGGAAATGCATTTTTTACCCGATGTCTATGTGCACTGCGAATCGTGTCAGGGCAAACGCTACAACCGCGAAACGCTGGATATTCGCTATAAAGGCAAAACCATCGACGATGTGCTGCACATGACAGTGGATGAAGCGCTGGAATTCTTTGCCGCCATCCCGCCGCTGAAAAATCGATTAACCACCTTGCTGCAGGTGGGGCTGGGTTATATTCAATTGGGGCAATCGGCTACGACCTTATCGGGAGGCGAAGCGCAGCGGGTGAAACTCTCCAAAGAGCTGGCACGGCGTGCGACCGGCGACACCCTGTATATTCTCGATGAACCGACCACAGGGCTGCATTTTCATGATGTGGCCAAGTTGCTGGATGTACTACATGCGCTGGTTGAGCGCGGCAATACGGTGATTGTGATCGAGCATAATCTTGATGTCATCAAAACCGCCGACTGGATTGTCGATCTCGGCCCGGATGGCGGCGACAAGGGTGGCGAGGTCGTCATTGCCGGTACGCCCGAGCAGGTCGCAAAATGCGCGGCATCGCATACCGGTTTTTATCTGAAAACGGCTCTGTGATCAAAAGCATTTCACCGCAGAGTACACAGAGTTGCACAGAGTAAATCAAAGGCGGGAATCAGAGGAGAGCGGTGGCCGAAGGAAATGCCAAAGGTACATAGACGGAGACGCTTGTTTGGGGGTAAATTAACGTGGGCGAACAGACCGGTTAGGCGGCAAGTGCATTGAGTACTGCATGAGGTTCTTTGGCTGCTACAATTAAAAGAATCTGCGCAGATCCTTGAACAATTTCTTATTGTCATGAGAATATATTTATGCTAGGAGTCTGTCGGACTTAACGTTACCAGTTGGCACATAATCGCAAGTGGGATT
>CAZDFL010000085.1:0-6618 GCA_964504835.1 uncultured Zetaproteobacteria bacterium | reverse complement strand
GTCCAGAATGGTACGGCACCGATCAAGGCCAGCACCAGCCAGACCAGCGCAACAATCAGGAAACCGTCCCGGTGGCTCAAGCGCTCAGGGGCGCTGCCGCCAAAGCGAATCATACCCATGCCAAGCACGATCACGATAGCGCCGGCGGCCAGAAATTCGGCGGTATGGCCGGCATCATAATACATCGCCACCAATGCAGGGATCATCATGCAGCCGCCATAAAGCGCCACCAGCGCGCCGATTATCCAGATCACGCCCTTGGGGTGCATAAGCTACAGCCTCACCTGAAATGCGTGATGATGTTGAGACGGCAGGCCAAGCACTAAAAGAATTCCAGATGCACTTCAAACAGGCGCTCGACAGCGGCAACCGAAGCGCTGGTTGTCACCATCAACACATGATCGTGGGTTTGAATCTGAATAGAACCGTTCGGTATGATAATATCGTCATCGCGGAGAATGGCACCAATGACCGTATCCTCGGGCAGCGACAACTCCCTCAGAGGGGTGTTCAGAATGGTGCTGGTTTCCAGCGCTTCGGCTTCCAGCACCTCCAGAGAGCCATCGGCGAGCGATGCCATGCCATGAATTCTACCCTTGCGCACAAATCCGAGAATCGAAGCAACCGTCGACAGGCGCGGAGAGACCGTGACATCCAAACCAATCTGACGCACCACCTGGGTATAAATAGAGCGGTTCACCAGCGTCACCACATGCGCTACGCCATAGCGTTTGGCAATCAGGCTGCTGAGAATATTGGTTTCATCATCGTTGGTCATGGCTAGAAAATCGGCCATTTTATCGATGTTTTCCTCTTCCAGCAGCTTTTGATCCAGCGCGTCGCCATGAATGACGACAACATTGTTGAATTGTTCGGACAGCCATTCCGCCCTTTTTTCATTATGTTCGATCAGCTTGACCAGCGCGCCGGCCTTTTCCAGTTCCCTGGCGACAATAAATCCGATATGACCGCCGCCGACCATCAATATATTGCGCCCTTTGGGTGAATGGCAGGTGAGATCGAGTATGCGCATCAGGGCGTCGAGTTGTTGGCGCGCTACCGCCACATAAATACTATCGCCGGCTAACAGTACGGTATTGCCTTTGGGTACGCGCCAGCGCCCGTTATGTTCGTGGGCCACCACGTACACAGGCAGGTTATCCATCACTTCAGGGAATTCTTTTAGCGATAACCCGGCCAGTATGCTTTTCGGGCGTACGATAAATTCCACCAGTTGTAGCGCGCCGCCGAAAAAGTCCCGCGCATCCATCGCACTGGAAACATTCAACCGCCCCATCACCACTTTAGCCGCTTCGGCTTCCGGTGAAATAATCACATCAATGGGCAGGTCATCGCGCCCGATTAAGCCCTTGCTGTTGACATAATCAGGTTCGCGCACGCGCGCCAGCTTGGTCGGCACCTTGAACAGCGAATGGGCTACCTGACAGGCCAGCATATTGATTTCATCATTGGTGGTGACGGCAATCAACAGGTCGGCATTTTTGGCGCCAGCCTGTTGCAGAATGCTGGGGTAGGACGCCTTGCCGCAGACGGTTTTTACATCCATGGCATCGGCAATCACCTGCAAGCGATCCGCATCCTGATCGACAACTGATACATTATTACCTTCCGTCGCCAGCCTGTTGGCAATATGGTAACCTACTTCGCCTGCTCCCAGAATGACGACATTCATGATTTCTCCCTGTTCTGCTGCACAAGGCCAAATGATTTGATTTTGCGATGCAACTGGCTGCGCTCCATGCCGATTTCCGCCGCCGTACGGCTGATGTTCCAATCGTGGTTGCCCAGATGCTGAAGCAGAAAGCCGCGTTCAAAGGCTTCGCGCGCATCATGGTAGCTGTCTGTGTCCGCACCGGATGAATCCGCCAAACCCGTTTTGGGCGGGGTCGATTGCAGGGTGGAGGCTAAGTAGCGTGATGCTTGTTGGGTGGATGATTGATCCGGCGGTAGCATATTTTCTACAGTCATCTGTTCGCCCGGCATCAGAATATGACAGCGCTCAATATAGTTGCGCAACTCGCGTACATTGCCGGGCCATGCATAGGATTTAAGCCTGGTGATGACATCCGTATCAAAACGCACGGCCTCGCCGCCCAGTTCATTGGCCTGTTCCCCGGCCAGCGAGCCAATCAGCAGCGGCAAATCTTCCAGCCGCTCTCGCAACGATGGCATGCGAATGGAAACTACATTCAGTCGGTAATAGAAATCGTCCCTGATCTTCTCATCCCGCAAAGCCTGATCCAGATCGCGGGCGCTGGCGGCAATCAGACGCACGTTACAGGCAATCGGGCTTGGATTGCCCAGCCGTTGCACGACGCGTTCCTGCAACACGCGTAATACCTTGGCTTGCACGGCCATGCTCAATTCCGTTATTTCGTCAAAGAATAGCACGCCCTGATGCGCGGCTTCAAAACGCCCGCGCTGGGCATGCAAGGCCCCGGTAAACGCGCCCTTCTCATGGCCGAACAGCTCGGAATCCATTCTGGCTGCCGGCACGCTGGCCGTATTGACTTCAACGAACGGCGCATGGTTGCGTTTGGAAGCGGCATGCAGCATGCGGGCGGCAACATCCTTGCCGGTACCATGCTCGCCGACAATGAGGACGGGAGAGTCAGACAGGGCGACGCGTTTTATCAGTGTTTTCACTTCGTTAATGGCAGCGCTGTCGCCAATGAGTTCCTGCTGGCTATGGTGGGAAATCTCCTGACGTTTAAGATCCCTGTTTTCCTGTTCCAGACGCCGTTTTTGCACCGCGTTGCGGGCCAGAATCATCAAGCGGTCAAAGCTGACAGGCTTTTCGACAAAATCGAATGCGCCCTGGCGGGTGGCGCGAACTGCCGTGTCAATGGTGGCATGACCGCTCATCATAATGACCGGCAGATTGGCATCCATCAGGTGGATTCGATTCAGGGTTTCCAGCCCGTCAATGCCCGGCATCCAGATATCCAGCAGGATGCAATCCACCGGTTGCTTGCGCAAACGAGCGATAGCTTCCTCGCCGGAAGCGGCGCATACCACCAGATATTCTTCATCCTCAAACAGGCCCTGCAATGAATCGCGGATGGGCTGTTCATCGTCCACAATCATGATGCGTGCAGTCATGAATCCTCCTTATGCGGCGCGTGCAAGGGCAGTTTTAGGCAGAAGTGGGTTGGCCCGGCTCTCGAAATAAGCGTTAAGGTGCCACCATGATCTTCGGCAATGCGTCTGGCAATGGCCAGCCCCAACCCCGAACCGTTGACCTTGGTCGAATAATAGGCTTCAAACAGTTTTAATGCAGCATCTTCATCAATGCCCTCGCCATTATCCTCCACATGCCATTCCACCGTGGCATCTGTGGCTTGCGCATACATGTGCACGGCGCGGCTTTCATCATCACCGGTTGCTGCGATGGCATTATCCATCAGATTAATCAGCACCTGACGTATCTGATCGGGATCGCACTGGCAGGTAGCGGTATTGCCTGACTCAATATCGACACTGACCCGTCGATAGCTATGAAACAACTCATACATATCCTGTAACAGACTATTGACAGGCACGGTGCGCAACTTGGGCTGCGGCATGCGCGCCAGGGTGGAAAAATCGGTAATCAGGCGCAGCAGACGATCAACCTGATCGATGATGGCTCTGGTGCAAACATCAAATACGTTGGTATTGTCGACCTGCGAGCGAAAGCGCCGCTGCAAGCGTTCGGCGGACAGCTTGATGGGGGTTAACGGGTTCTTGATTTCATGGGCCAGTCGCCGCGCCACTTCCGCCCATGCCTTGTTACGCTCGGCCTCGGCCAGATCGGAAATATCGTCAATGACCAGCAGATAACCTGAAAATCCCGTACCGCTGGCGCTGAGCCTGGCACCTCGCGCCAGTACGTGCAGTGTTTTTCCTTTGGGCAGGTCGACATCAAATTCGCGCTGCAATAATTCCTCCTGCTGGTGACGCAGTTCATCATAAAAATCGCCGATATCGCGCAGATTGCCATGACTGATCTGCAAAATATTGGCACTGGGTTTCCAGTTTTTCGGCAGGTGTAAAATATCGCGCACGGCCTGATTGAGCAGGCGAACCCGACCTTCCGCATCGACCAGAACGACGCCGGAATGCAGGTTAGCCAGCAGTGATTCCAGCACATACTGGCGCTGGCGGCTGTTATCCAGCGCTTTGGTTAAATCCTGCTGCGCCTGTTCAATGGCTTCGACATTCTGTTTCAAACGGGTGGCCATTTGATTGAATGAACGTCCCAGCGAACCCAGTTCATCATGCGATGATTCGGAAATCGCCACATCCAGATCGCCTTCGGTCACGCGCCGCAAAGCATGGGCGAGATCGCCGATGGGGGTGGTTAATCGCCGGGCGAACAGCAGCGCGACCAGGCCAGCCAGCAGCACAACCACCAGCGTCATAAACAGCATGACATGGGTGAATGTGGCGCTGATCTTTTGCCGGTTGTGTTCAAGCTGGCGATAATTGCGGTAATCAGCTTCTACAGCACGGGCATTTTGAATGACTCCGACCGGCAATTGCGTTTCCACCCTGAGCAGGCCAATCACCGATGTCGCGCCCACCAGCGGCGCATAACCCACGGCTACTTCACGCCCGTCATGCGATTCCAGTTCAGTGACCACGCGGCCCAGATGCATCGATAAACGGGCCGTGTCGCTCAACGGGGCTGTCTGTAATGCGCTCAATTCGCCCATTTGCACAGAACCAATCAACCTTTCGTTGATATCGAACAGTTGTACTTTCTGCCAGCCTTCGGTTCGCCTGATTTCGTTCAGGTAGATATTGGTTGAGCGGTAATTCATGGTGCCGCTGACAGCAGCCAGCAGCGCGGCATCGCTGATATAATTCCGCAGGTTTCGTTTGGTGTTGATTTCAACACGTTCATAAAATCCCTGTGCCAGATTCAGGGCGCGATCCAGCAAGGTATCGACGCGAACATCGAACCAGACATCCATGCCTCGTTCCACCATTTGACTGGCGGCCATCTGGATGGTCATGGCAGGCGCCAGCAACATGGCAATCATGGCAATCACCAGTTTGGCACGCAGACGCGAGCCGGGACGCGGCTCGCCGCGTTCGCGTAACAGGCGGATACCGTACTGGATGAGCAGCAATGATAATGAAATCATCAAGGCCATATTCACCCAGGCCAGTATGCTGTCGTTGGAAGAAGGCCATAACAGCACCGTGACTGTCATCAGCCCCAATGCCATGAATAATGGTATCAATCGCATTGCATCGATGCGGCTCACGGCAGTGAAAAGTCCTGCTGCATGGACGCCGCTGTTGAACGCCACAAATTGGCCCACCATGCATCATCAATGCCTTCGGCATGGATTTCAACGCGGACCGAAATCCTGTATGGCATATCGGGCAACAGCAGGCTTCGATCCAATAGCGGGAAATTTTCCAGTCCGGAAAGAAAATAAAGCGCATCTTCGATACGGTAAACCCGGCGGGAAATACCGCTGGATGCATCCGTCAGCATCCAGCTTTTGGTCAATAAATCCGGTTTGGCGCGCCGAATGACGGTGATGTCGGCAATATCTTCATTGAGCCAATAGTCGCGCACCCGGCCAATCTGGATATGCCATTCCGTGGCCACTGCAATGCCATCTTTCATGGCAGGAGAGAGCGTGTTGTCAGCGATGTTGATGCGTGCGGCGCAATATATAACTTTTTGATCCATGCTGATTTCAAGCTTGCCGGATTCATCTGCATGAACGGCTGGCAGGGCAGCCATCATCATGCCTGCCAGCATCAGTAAGAATATTATCCGGTTTGGTAAGAAACAGCGCATCACGCCGGAGTGTAGCAGTAGATGTTGAGCAGTTCGACGACTAAAAAACAGACAGGCGATGATGCGCATGGTCAGGATACTTCAGCCGAATCAATTTCATTTTGCTGACAGCATCGTATATAGTATCCGGATGGCTCATATTACAATTCAGCAATCCGGGCACCATCGCCCCTACCGGGTGCTTGCATCCGATCTGAACCGCTATGGTTTTATGCATGGCGGCAGATTGTTGACGGTATGCGATGAGGTGGGTTACATCGCTGCCCGCAGCCATGCCAATGGCGATTGCCTGACCCGTGCTGTACATCAGGCGCGCTTCCACAGTGCGATTCAAGAGGGAGAAAAGCTTACTATTCGCGCCAGAGTCGGGCTCACCGGATCCAGCAGTTTATGGGTTTTTGTCGAAGTCGGGAGCGGCGAGCATCAGCAATGCCGCATGGATGCGGTGTTTGTTTTTGTCGCCATTGATGAACACAGGAAGCCCCGGCATGTGCCGGCTATTCATGCCGATAGCGATGCAGATAAACAGCTTCAGGCCAGATTGAGACACATGCGAGAGCAGGTGTCGGGGCAGGAATAGTCCGGGATAAGCAGGCGCAGCCCGGCGCATCATTCCGCATAAAAAAGCAAGGCCCCGGCGGATGCCGGGGCCTCATGTCTGATGCAAAACACTAGGGAGGGGAGGGAGGAATGGCACCAGACGTCGCGAACATTAGCCAGCAACATCTGAGTTAAGGGTGAATCACGGGTTAAAGGTTGTTCATGTAGGGTTGGTGTGTATTGAGTCAACATGG
>CAZDFL010000084.1:0-6654 GCA_964504835.1 uncultured Zetaproteobacteria bacterium | reverse complement strand
AATAAACGCGCTTCCTTTGGGGTTTTGTGAGCCTGTTCAATGAACGCGGTAGGCGATAACGTTGCTGGCGAGTCCGGTTAACTGCGCGTTAGTCAGATAGAATGGAGGTAGTTGAATGAAGAAACATTTGTTTGTAATATTAATGGCATCACTGGTGCTGACAGCATGTCAGGATGATAAGACACCAGCAGCTCAGGTTCCGACTGAACCGGCAGCAGCCAGTGCAACACATCCGGCCAGCGCGCCGGAGCCAGCTGAAACGCAAAAAATGGCGGCTGTTGCTTCGGGTAATGCAGTAGCAGTGACCAAGCCGGCCAAAAGCAATCTCGGCCAAGGCATGCAGGCAGCGTTGCATCCGACTAGCACTGAAGTAAAAGCCAATATTGAAGCGATGATAGCCACCCCGCCGGTTGCAGAAAAACAGGCCGTGGCAAAACAGGCAGCAGTCAAACAGCGTGCAATTAAACAGCTGGAGGCGATACAGGCGAAAGCGAAACAGCCCGTGGCAAAAGCCCCCGCTGTGCACGCTAAAGAGATTACAAAAACCGTCGCCAAAGCAGTGCCGGTGCCTCAACCTACAATTGCGACGAACATTGCTCCCAAGCCAGCGTCCAAAGCGACGCCCAAGCCAGTAGTAACCTCGCCGCCGGTTATACCCGCTGTTCAGGCTGCCATGTCTGGCGATGCCGCCAAAGGCAAGTCTCTGGCTCGCAAATGCAAGACATGCCATAATTTTACAGCCAAAAAGAAAGTCGGGCCGGGTCTGAAAGGTGTGTTCGGCCGTAAGGCGGGCATCATGGCGGGTACGAAATATAGCCCTGCACTGGCTGCCGGCGATTGGGTCTGGAATGAGAAAAACCTGGCCATCTGGATTTGTGATTCTAAAAAGGCTGTGAAAACATTGTCTGGCAATGCATCCGCCAAAACAAGAATGGGGGCACAGCGCCTCTGTGATGCGACCAAACAAGCGGATTTGATTGCCTATCTGAAAACGCTATAGCTCGGTCAAACCAACACAGTGACTGGAAAGGGCGCGATTGCGCCCTTTCTGTTTGGGGCAGGATTTTGCGCTGCCGTGGTTGCGAACAATCCGGCAAGGCGTAGCTTGCCGCTCCCTTAAATCTTATCGGAGTATCCCTCATGGCTTCTATTTCTCAGGCGCTGATCAGCGTTTCAGACAAAACTGGCGTGGCAGATTTTGCCCGCGCACTGGTCGAGCGCGGTGTGCGCATTCTATCCACCGGTGGCACGGCGAAATTGCTGCGGGAACAAGGTATCGCTTGTCGCGATGTGTCCGATTACACCGGTTTTCCCGAGATGATGGATGGGCGCGTCAAAACGCTGAATCCGAAAGTGCATGGCGGCATTCTGGCGCGGCGCGATAACGAGGGTGATCTGGCCTCCATGGCCGAGCATGGTATTGAGCAGATTGATCTGGTCTGCGTGAATCTCTACCCGTTCCGTGAGGCCGTCGCCAAAGAGGGATGTAGCATTTCCGATGCGATTGAAAATATCGATATCGGCGGCCCCTGCATGGTGCGCGCTTCGGCCAAAAATCATAAATTCGTCACCATTGTCGTCGATCCTTCTGATTACGCCATGGTGCTGGATGCGATAGATAAAAATGCGCTGGATGAATCGCGTCGCCGGGCGCTGGCGGTGAAAGCATTTGCCCATACCGCAGCTTATGATGGCGCTATCGCTAATCATTTTTCAGCTCTGAATGAAGATGGCTCGAAACGTGCTTTTCCTGATATCTTTACGCGCCAGTTTATCAAGACTGCCGATGAACTGCGTTACGGCGAGAATCCGCATCAGGCTGGTGCATTTTATGCTGATCCTGAAGATTCCGGTCTGTCGCTGGCCGATTGCCCGGTGTTGCAGGGTAAAGCGATTTCCTACAATAACATTTCTGATTCCGATGCGGCCTTTGCGCTGGTGCGCGATTTAAGCGATGAAGCGGTGGTGATTGTCAAACATGCCAACCCGTGCGGTGTGGCCATGGGTGGCGGTACGCAAGCCGAGATTTACGAGCGCGCCCGTGCGGCTGATTCAGTATCGGCCTTCGGTGGCATTGCGGCATTCAATCGCGAACTGAGCGAAGCCACCGCCAAACTGATTGCCGAAACTTTTATGGAAGTGGTCATTGCGCCCGGCTTCTCCGACGGGGCACGCGCGGTGCTTAAAGAACGCAAAAATCTGCGCCTGATGCTGGCGCCTGCGATTACGCCGGTCAGCGGCGGACTTGAATTCAAGCGCGTCAATGGCGGCCTGCTGGTACAGGATCGTGATGCGCATCAGTTAAACCGTGACGCCTGCAAGGTAATCACCAGCCGCGCTCCAGACGAGCAGGAATGGACCGATATGTTATTCGCCTGGTCGGTCGCCAAGCATGTGAAATCCAATGCGATTGTGTTTGCCAAGGGTGGTACGACGCTGGGCGTTGGCGCAGGCCAGATGAATCGGGTCAATTCCACTCGCATCGCCGCCCACCACGGCGGTGAAGCCATCAAGGGTTCGGCGGTCGCTTCCGATGCATTTTTCCCCTTCCGTGATGGCGTCGATGCACTGGCCGAAGCAGGTGCGACTGCGGTGATTCAGCCGGGCGGTTCGATTCGTGATGATGAAGTGATTGCGGCGGCCAATGAGCATGGCATCGCCATGGTATTCACTAGCATTCGGCATTTCCGGCATTAAATAATATGAGCGGCGAACAGGCAGACGACATGGCTGATATCGATACGGCGGCTGAAAAATCCAGACGCATTATTATGTTCTGCGATCTCCGTGATTCCACCGAGATCCTGTTGAATTTCGAGCAAGGTAACTACCACTGTGTGAATGATGCCGACAAGGATGCCGGAGCCCAGAAACTCACCTACGATAAATTTATTCTGGATGTGCATAAAACATCTTACGAATACCTGTATCTGGGCCACAAAAATACGCATACTGAAATTTATGGCGACGGCTTGATGGCCATCTTCCCTGCAGACAATACCCGATATATTATGGAAAATATCTATCGCCTGACCCAACGCATGCGCATGTATAACGAGTCCACAGGAGCCGGTGTTAGCCAGCCCTGTATTGATGTCGGCTTTGGCATTACCATCGGAAATATTGCCATGGTTTATTATTATCTGGACGAGCGCAATCACCCCATTGGCATGGGCGTGCACGAAGCGGCGCGTATTGAGGGGCGATCGAAATTCTATGATGCCCGAATTTTGATTTCAGAAAGCTTCTTGCATGAAGCTGCCGAACACATCAAAGATGATTCCAGGTTTGCCTACCGCTTTATTGATCGGGTTCGTTTGAAAAATTTCCATGAGCCGGTAAACCTGTATGAACTGCTGGTTGATAATGATCCCAGATTCGACAATAAAATAAATTCGATACCTTATTATTCAGAGGCTTATGCCAGTTACTGCAAGGCCGACTGGTCTGCTGCAAAAGAGGGGTTTCTGAAAATCCACCATGATTTCGGTCTGGGTCTTGGCTTGGTCATGGCCAAACGCTGCGACTTGCTCTGCCAAAATCCGCCCAAATCAGACTGGACCGGTGTTTGGAGTATGGCGGATAAATAGTGGCTCCTGCTTATCACATCTGCCGGTGAAGCCGTAGTTTTTTGCGATATTCTTCCGGGTCTTTGGTCTGCGTCATGGTGCCGCCGCGCGGAAAGATGGCATCGTACAAGCGCGATACCCAAAAGCGCAGCGCGGCCAGTCTGAGCAGTGACGGCAAGGCTTGATGCTCATCTTCTGTTAATGGCCTTAGCGATGCATAGCCTTCAAGAAATACCCGTATGCGTGTTTGATCATCATCCGAAAGCAACACGGCCTGCGCATTGAGCGATATGGCGATATCCATAACCAGCGCCGCATCGTGCGCATAATAAAAATCGATAATGCCCGACACCTGATCACCTTCAAACAGGATATTATCCACGAATAAATCGCCGTGAATCACGCCCGATGGCAATGAATCCCGGCTGCAGGATGACTGGAAATCCAGCTCATCGGACAACAGCGCGGCGGCATCCTGTCCATACCGTTCAGCGGTTTTTTTCAGCACGGCGTTGACGTTCTCGGCAAGCCAGTCCGTTCCGGTCGGGTTGCACCGGCGTTGCTGGAAATCAGCACCGGCCAGATGCAACTGCGCCAGCGCACGCCCGGAAGCGAAAAGCTGAGGCTCGTTCAGATCATCCAGTGTGTTGCCAGACAGACAGGAAACAATACATCCCTGCTTGCCCTGAACATCAAACAGCAATGCGCCATCGCTGCGTTGCATTACATCGGGACAGGACAATCCATTTGCCGCCAGATGCTTCATCAGATGCATAAAATATGGTAATTCCGTTGCATCCATGCGCTCAAAAATAGTCAGTACATAGCGCCTGGTCTGGCTGCCGCTTTCCGTCTCGATAAAGAAATTGCTATTTTCAATGCCGGCGGCAATGCCTTCAAATCCAGTCAGCGATCCCAGCGTATAGTCGCTCAGGATATGCTCAATCTGTGCTTGGGTGAGTTCAGTATAAACGGACATGGTTCGCAATCATAGCCACTACTGAACTGCTGTCAGCATTGCAATCCGGCAACAATACCTGCGGCATTGTTTGGTCAGCATTCAACCGTTAGCGTTAGCGGCCTTATTTCGTAGCAATAGTGGCAAGGTGGGTATGGATAAAATTATCATTCAGGGCGGCGTGCCGTTGTCCGGCAGTATCGAAGCCAGTGGCGCAAAAAATGCGGCGTTGCCGTTATTGGCTGCGGCGATTCTCGTGGACGGGCCGGTGACCTATCACCGTATTCCGCATTTGCGCGATATCTCGACCATGATGACTTTGCTGGCATGGCAGGGTGCGGATGTCGAATATGATGATCAGCATTGTCTGCATGTGGATACGCGACCCGCCGATAAATCGGAAGCCCCTTATGAACTGGTCAAAACCATGCGTGCATCATCATTGGTGCTGGGGCCATTGCTGGCGCGTTTTGGCCGGGCCAAAGTCAGCCTGCCCGGTGGTTGTGCCATTGGTGCGCGGCCAATTGATATGCATTTGAAAGGGTTAACGGCCATGGGCGCAACCATTGACGTGGAGCAGGGCGATATTGTGGCGCGTGTTGATGGCGATTTGCGCGGCGCGCATATTGTATTTGATCAGGTGACTGTGACCGGCACCGAGAATCTGATGATGGCGGCGGTATTGGCCAAAGGCATGACTATTCTCGATAACGCAGCCAGAGAGCCCGAGATTGTCAATCTGGCTGAATCATTACGCGCGCTCGGCGCGGATATTGAAGGCGATGGCAGCAATCGGATTACCATTCAGGGCGTAGAGCGGCTTGAAGGCGGGGAGATGACCACCATCGCCGACCGCATCGAAACGGCCACGTATTTGGCTGCAGGACTGATTACCGGTGGTGATGTGACCGTGACCGGCGTGGATGCGACGACACTGGAAGCTTTTCTGGCTCGCGTGAAAGAGACCGGGGCGCTGGTTGAAACGGGCAAGGACTTCGTCCGTTGCAAAGCGCAAGGGCGTTTAAAAGCGGTGGACATTCATACCCTGCCGCATCCGGGCTTCCCTACTGATTTACAGGCTCAGTTCATGGCCATGATGACGCTGGCCGATGGCGCCAGCGTGATTCGGGAAACGATTTTCGAGAATCGCTTCATGCATGTGCAGGAACTGGCGCGCATGGGCGCGAATATCAGTCTGGACGGCAATACGGCTGTGGTGCATGGGCGCGCGAGCATTTCCGGCGCGCCGGTGATGGCGACTGATTTGCGAGCCTCTGCTTCGCTGGTGCTGGCAGGGCTTGCTGCTAAAGGAGAAACCACAGTGTCACGGGTCTACCATATTGATCGCGGATACGAGCGCATTGAAGAAAAGCTGGGGAAGCTGGGGGCGCGCATTGAACGCCACAGTATCAGCGAAAGCTGGATGCATGGAGCACGCTTCACATGAGTAATTCCATAAGTAATTCGAGACCGCTGACCATTGCCTTGTCCAAAGGTCGATTGCTGGAACAAACCTTGCCGCTGCTGGCGGAAGCAGGATTACAGCCGTTCGAGGATGTGCAGAAAACACGCAAACTGATGGTGGCTGGCGACTTTGACGGGCAGGACGTTCGTTTTTTAATCATTCGCGCTGCCGATGTTTGCACCTATGTCGAACAGGGTGCAGCCGATCTGGGCATTGCCGGACGTGATTCATTGCTGGAATACAGACCGCATGTGTATGAGCCGCTGGATTTGAATATCGGCTGCTGCCGTTTGTGCGTATGCGGGCCGCAAGCATTGGTGAATGCTGGTACGCCTGCGCGCGGTAGTCGGATTCGGGTGGCGACCAAATACGATCATCTGGCGACAGAATATTTTTTGTCGCAGGGCGTACAGGCCGAGATTATTCATTTATACGGTTCGATGGAACTGGCTCCATTAGTGGGGATGGCCGAGCGCATTGTCGATCTGGTCGAAACCGGTGGCACCTTGCGCGCCAATGGGCTGATTGAAGAAACGACATTATGCGATATTTCCAGTCGTCTGATTGCCAATCCGGCCAGCTTTGCCACGCGCAGAGAACAGATTCAGCCGATTATCGAAGGCCTGCGTAACGCCGTAGAGCAAAACAAATAGAGTCAAAAT
>CAZDFL010000083.1:3750-6678 GCA_964504835.1 uncultured Zetaproteobacteria bacterium | reverse complement strand
CTCTATGGCCGGATTATTGAGCGGATTGGCCGTGGCTATCGAAACCTTTGTCTCGTTTTCTTCATAAGGCACGGTCAAATGTATCGTCATGAATTTCAGCGAAAATTTTCTTAGTAGTTCCCGATCCGACATATCCAGATCAATATGTATAAGTGGCAAATTGAGCTGCTCGGATAATGCCTGAGCCAGTTGCCGATCATCAATCAGACCCAATTCGCGAATGATTTCGCCCATTTTTTTGCCCGATGAGGTGGCCAGAGCCTGTTCAGCCTGTTGCAATTGTGACAGCGTGATATAACCGAGTTCACAAATCAATTCGCCGATGCGAAAGTGTTTACCATGCTTGCGGATTAGGCGCCGGTGTTCATCTTCGGTAAGCATGCCCAGTTCGATTAAAATGGTGGAAAGCAGCTTGCTCTCGCCAAGCTTGTCCTGAACACGCATGGCTTTTTTTATACGTGAGGCAGCCACCACTCCATCCTTAATCAAAATAGTAGCCAGAAACCCGCCCGGACACTGTTTCAATTGTTGGATCAATGAGCTTTCCAAGTCTGATTCTGAGTTTTGCTGATTGCGCATAGCTCCTCCTGCCGCAGGTAAAACCCTTTCAGCAGGATTGATGCCAATGTGCTGAACAGACGCAGGAAAAAGCGAGTGTCAGTTTTTAGACACCCGCAAATGAATCACAAACTGGCGCTTACCTATTCTGGAAAATCGCGATAATAGAGCGGAGCCCAGCTTTTCAGCCTCCTGATTCGAGGCAGCAATCGTCACAGACTTATCAACAGGGATCACCAGTTCAGTTGTAGCTCCGGCCAGTTCAATGATCGGATTTTCTTGCAGTACAGGCTGCGCATTCAGGCGCATATCGGCGACATTGGATGGCGGCGTAGCTGGTTTATTGGTGGCACCGAGGCCAAGCAGGATTTCTTGCTGTCCCTGAATCCGTGCTACCGTACGCTTCATCCAGGGCACAATACGCACCCGCACCTGATTGGCACCAGCGGGTTTGACGGTGATATGAAATCCGGATGTAATCGGAATCATTTCCACGCTATTGGCCTGAATCAGACCATAACCCGACAACCACATCCGCGTTTCACGGCTGAATGAGCGCAAGACGCCCGTTTCCATGCTGCCCGGCTGATTGCCGGAAATGCGTAACTGGTAGGATTGCCGGTGCTGGCTGCCGGATTGCAGATATCCCGCTTTAAATTGCACCCAACCACCGGGGAGATGACCTGTCTTGAGCTGGCCTTGCATGCCCGCTGAACTGCGCCTTTGCGAGCTGATATCCTCGAAATTGAGGAAAGCAGTGTATTGCCCGGCTGGATGATCCAGTCGTTTGAGTAGTGTTTTGGCCTTGTTGATATGCGCCTGATCGTCATCAATCACCAGCATTTGTCGCGATGCTATGACCGCTACTTTGCCATCATCGGATAACTGGCTTCTGGCTGCACTGGCAGCCTCCTGTAGTGGTAGGAAATAGACTTCAACAATTTCAGTCGCGGCACAGGCAGACAGACTCAGTCCACTACACAGCAGCCCTGTCAGCAGGCCTTTTATCCACCACCGCCTCATTCGTTAAACTCCGGAACCGGTTCATCCAGACTGGCCGGATCTTCATGGATGATAACTTCGGCATCGGGGTATTCGGCCCGGATTCGATCTTCAACATCATCGGCAATCGCATGGGCTTGAAGCAGGGTTAATTGATCATCGAGTTCCAGGTGCAACTGAATAAAAACAGTCGTGCCGGATTTTCGGGTGCGTAGATCGTGCATGCCTCGTGTTTGCGGATGATTGCGGGCGATTGCTTTGATTTTGGCACGATCCTCCACAGGCAACTCATGATCCATCAGCAAATCCAGTGATTCGCTGGCAATTTCCCAGGCGCTGAACAAAATATAAGCGGCAATCCCCAATGCGAATACGGGGTCAAATCCCGGCCAGCCATAAAAAGCCAGCAGCAGCGCAACAATGACGCTGCCATTGACCAGCAGGTCGGTCTTGTAGTGCAGGTGATCGGCCTTGATGGCGGTAGAACCGGTCTTGCTGATCACATGGCGCTGAAAAACCAGCAGAACAAGCGTTGCGAGAATAGAAATAATCATCACGGCAATGCCAACGACCATGGAGGAAATCGGTTTTGGATTCCATAGGTGGGAGATGGCTTCGAGCACCAGAAACAGGGCGGAACCAGCAATAAACGTCGCCTGCCCGAGTCCGGCCAGCGCTTCGGCCTTGCCGTGACCGAAACGGTGCTGTTTATCGGCTGGCGTCAGAGCATGGCGTACCGCAATCAGGTTGATCAGCGAGGCCAGTGCATCAAGACAGGAGTCAATCAGCGTGGCCATCAGGCTGACCGAATCGGTCATCACCCAGGCCACTGTTTTGGTCAGGATCAGAACGATGGCCACCGCCATCGAGGCGTAGGTCGCCAGACGCATCAGTTTTGCATTGTCGCTTGTCATGGTGCAATCCTGCTCATTTACTCCGCTCTTCCTCTGTCTATCTCTGTGGTTAAATCTTTCTTTTGCACAGTTGTATGCATGCTAAAGTCTTCCGTGTCGCTGCCGATAAGTTCTTTGGTTGCCCTGTTTTCTTTACGGGTGCATGGGCAACCGGTGGTCAGATTATTTCTCCAAATGTGATGTGGATCATAGATGCCGTGAAATATTCATGCAACATCTTGCATACGACTTTTAGATTGATGGCAATCAAACGATTGAAGTCAGGCTGAAAAGAACAGAATTCAGAACAACAGGAGACAATCATGGTTCGAACTATCATGGCTTCAATATTTGCAGTATTTTTATTTATGGGTATCAATCTACCACAACAGGAAGCCGAGCAAGGCGTGGTAGCTACCGCTGCATCTTTATTTGTGCCAGCGGCCATCGCTGGGGAAGATAAGGATTCCAAGGA
>CAZDFL010000083.1:0-3650 GCA_964504835.1 uncultured Zetaproteobacteria bacterium | reverse complement strand
GATAAGGATTCCAAGGACACAAGTAGTACAAGCACCTCTGGCGTGTTGATTTGCAGTGCTTTGTCGGTAGTCCAGCAGAAAGTTTCCACTCGCGAAAGCGCTGAACATGAGAGCGCTGACAGTGAAAAAGAAGCCAAAAAAGCAAAAGATGAAGCAGAATCCAAAAAGGCCGAGGTTGATGATGATGACAGCGCCTCAGAATCCGAGAAGAAGGATGAGGATAAGCATGCCAAAGAAAAAGATGATGAATATAAAAAGGCTAAAAAAGAGCATGATGATACCAAATCGAAGTTGAGCGAGGCTCAAACAGAGCTGGCGGCAGCACAAACAGCTGTGAGCACGTCACCTTGCACCACGGTAAGCGGCAAGCCCGGTTATTGGAGCAATGCTGCCGGCACGCCTGCGCCGACCACAAGCACGGCTCCCAAATCCTTACGTGAAATGCATGGCCAATAAAACCAGATACTGAAACGGCGTTATGAAGAAAAATACTTTGTTCATTGCTATGCTAGCAATCCTGTTGGGCCTTGCATTCAGCGCTGAGGCAGGTGCATTGTCACTGATAGTGCCATCGGCTATGGCCAATGATGCAGGCGAGGCGACACACAAAGAAGGTGCCAAAGATCAGGTCGGTGCCGAGGAATTACACGCTGGAGGGGAAGATGTATCAGGCACAACCTGCACCTGCCCGCCAGGCATAACATCGTGCATTTGTCCCGATGGTTCGACCGGCCTGCCGTCTGCTGGCAGCTTGTCGACAACACCAGGTTCATTGCGATCAGTGTATGGCAAATAAACAACGCGCCTGAATGCGCCCATTAGGCCGATTGCCCTGAAATGGCCGGCGTTTGGTGATGAAAACATTGCTCTGTCGCCAACCTGTAGCGCATAAAATGGCATGCCAAGCTGACCCAATCCCGACACCTGAGTTGACTGTGAGAATCGCTTGGGCTGATTCACTTGGTGCGTGTCGCAGCACATGCTAGCTTCCGCCGCCTTAAATTCCGTTGGAGCCCAATCACCATGTTAAAAGTTCTTACCAAGCTGTTCGGCAGCCGCAATGATCGTTTGCTTAAAGAATTGTGGCCGCTCGCCAATCAGGTCAATGCAATGGAAGCCGATATGCAGGCACTGAGCGATGATGCGCTGGCTGCTAAAACAGAAGAATTCCGCAATCGCCTTGAACAGGGTGAAACGGAAGACGATTTACTGTCCGAAGCATTTGCTGTGGTGCGCGAAGCATCCTCGCGGGTGCTGGGTATGCGTCACTTCGATGTGCAGCTCATCGGCGGCCTGATTCTGCATCAGGGTAAAATCGCGGAAATGAAAACCGGTGAAGGTAAAACGCTGATGGCCACCTTGTCCGTGTATCTGAATGCACTCTCCGGCAAAGGCACGCATGTGGTAACGGTCAATGATTATCTGGCCAGCCGCGATGCTGAATACATGGGTCAGTTGTACGGTTTTCTGGGTCTTTCCACCGGCGTGATTGTGCATGGCATTAGCAATGATGAACGTCGCGCTGCCTATGGATGCGATATCACCTACGGCACCAACAATGAATTCGGCTTTGATTATCTGCGTGACAATATGGCATTTGCCAGTGAAGAACTGGTACAGCGCGGCCATCATTACGCTATTGTCGATGAAGTGGATTCCATTCTGGTCGATGAGGCGCGTACGCCGTTGATTATCTCAGGCCCGGCTGAGCAGGCCACTGAGTTATACAACCAGGCTGATGCGCTGATCAAACAGCTTAACGAAGAAGATTATGAAAAGGATGAGAAGGACAAGGCGGTTTCCTATACTGAAATCGGCAATGATCATGTCGAGCAGTTATTCCGTGACGCAGGTCTGCTGACTGAGGGGGGGCTGTACGATCCTGAAAACGTCAATCTGATGCATGCCGCCACCCAGTCGCTGCGCGCCAATACCCTGTTTACGCGTGAAGTGGACTACATCGTGCGCGATGATGAAGTGATTATTATCGATGAATTTACCGGACGTATGATGCCAGGCAGGCGCTATTCCGATGGTCAGCATCAGGCCCTCGAAGCCAAGGAGGGGGTAACGGTTCAGCCGGAAAATCAGACTCTGGCATCCATCACCTTCCAGAACTATTTCCGCATGTACGACAAACTGGCCGGCATGACCGGTACAGCCGATACCGAAGCCGAAGAATTTCAGAAAATTTATGATCTTGAAGTGGTGATTGTGCCGACCAATCAGGAAATGATCCGCAACGATCTGCCCGACCTGATCTATCGCGATGCCGAAGATAAATACGAAGCCATCATCGCCGATATTGAGACGGCGCACAAAACCGGTGCGCCGGTGCTGGTCGGCACGGTATCGATTGATAAGTCCGAATATTTGTCCGAACAGATGACAAAAAAGGGTGTCAAACACGAAGTATTGAACGCCAAGCACCACGAGCGCGAAGCGGAAATCGTGGCCCAGGCCGGGCGTAAAAATGCCGTCACCATTGCTACCAATATGGCCGGTCGCGGCACTGATATTATGCTGGGTGGCAATCCTGATATGCTAATATCCCAGTTGCCGGGCAAAATCTCCGGTGCAGATCGTGAAGCCAAAGCCGAAGAAATCAGGGCGGCCTGTCAGGCTGAACATCTCGAAGTGGTTGCTGCTGGTGGCCTGCATATTCTCGGCACCGAACGCCATGAGTCACGCCGTATTGATAATCAGCTCAGAGGCCGATCCGGTCGTCAGGGCGATCCTGGGCTGACCCGCTTTTACCTGTCGCTGGAAGATGATCTGATGCGCATTTTCGGCGGCGAAAAGATGCAGTCGATGTTGACCAAGATGGGTTTTGAAAAGGGTGAGGCGATTGAACACCCGTGGGTTACCAAGGCCATTGAAAATTCTCAGAAAAAGGTGGAAGGGCGCAACTTCGATATTCGTAAACAGTTGCTCGAATATGATGATGTGATGAATCAGCAGCGTGATGTGATTTATTCACAGCGCCGTGAATTGCTTGAAGCCGATGATGTGCATGATGTGATTGAAGATATGCAGACTGATTATGCCAGCCGACTGGAACATGAGTTTCTTGAAGGTCATACGGAAGAATGGCAACTGGATGAATTGCGTGATGCCTTAAAAGAGCGCTTAAGTATCGAAGCTGAGCCGCAAACATGGTTACAGCGTGATGATGTGGAAACCAGCGATGATATGGGCGCGCAGATTTTTGAGGTGCTGAAAGCGCACATGGCAGCGAAAGAAATCATCACCGGTGATGAACAGATGCGCAACTTCGAGAAATACCTGATTTTGCAAATTCTCGATCATCTCTGGAAAGAACATCTGCTGGCCATGGATCATCTGCGCCAGAGTGTTGGCCTGCGCGGTTATGCCCAGAAACAGCCGATTCAGGAATACAAACGTGAATCCTTTGAGTTGTTTGAGAGCATGCTGGGCAAGGTGCGCGAAGAAACCATGATTGCATTGCACCGGGTACAGGTTGAGGTGGAAGAGCCAGCGCCGATTATTGAAGCGCCGAAGCAGGAGGCTATTCCGGTTAGTTACAATCTCGGTGAAGATGATGAACCACAGGAGCCGCAGCAGACCTATAAACGTGACCATCCGAAAGTAGGCCGTAACGATCCATGCCCGTGTGGTTCGGGCAAGAA
>CAZDFL010000082.1:0-6805 GCA_964504835.1 uncultured Zetaproteobacteria bacterium | reverse complement strand
GGATAACCGGCTTGCATCCAGGCCATGGTGCCACCGTCGATATTGATCAAATTACTGCGCCCGCACTGGCGCGCCAGATAATCAGCCGCCTGGGCCGAACGTGCGCCGGAGCGGCAAATCAGGAATACATCACCCTGCTCCGGGAATTCATGCACCTGCGCCATCAAGGTATTGAGCGGCACCAGCTTTGCGCCCGGCACATGGCCAGCCTGATATTCTTCCGGTCTGCGCACATCAACCAGCGCAACAGGCGCGCCCTTTTCTCTCGCCACCAGCCAGCGTGGATACAATTCATTCACATTCATTGAGCCGAACATTATTTCACCACCGGGAAGCCTGCTTCTTTCCATGCCACAATGCCGCCCTTCACATTTTCAATATTGGTAAAGCCGTTCCCGGCCAACAATTTTGCAGCCCGTGCCGAACGCGTACCGGAATGGCAATAAACATACACTTGCTTGTCATGCGGGACTTCATTCAATCGTTCAGCCAGCACCTGCACCGGAATCAATGTAGCATCTTTGATATGACCTTCGGCATATTCTTTGGGTGTACGCACATCGAGCAGCATAAACGGAATCTTCGACCCGTCCCCCTGCACCCAATGTTCATGCGTGTGGGCGATGCTGGCATTTTCATAGCCATCTGCAGTCTGTTCACCCGTCCCACACGCCGTTGCGGCCAATGGCATGGCAATCGCGATTGCTGCTATCATGATAAATCGTTTCATTACGTTTCTCCTTTCTGAATTATGTTCCTTTTGACCTTATTCACAAGCCATTGAATGCTTTGAATAACATCCACCCTGCCATTGCCATCAGCATCAAACTGAATGCCTTTTGCAGATGACCGGATGAAAAGCGATGGGCAATCAGGCCACCTGCCCATGTACCGATTGCAGCCAATGCCACAATCAACAGGGTCGGCTGCCATGCGATATCCAGATTCTCGGCATATCTCAGCGCTGCAACCAAAGAACTCGAAACAATCAGCACCAGCGAATGAGCGACGGCAGATTGATAGTTCACGACACCAAGCATCAATAGCAATGGCACAATCAAGAAGCCGCCGCCAACGCCGAGTAATCCTGTAACTAGGCCCGTGGCAATACCGGCCAGCAAGGAATAGCGGCAATCGCAGGGCGCGGCTTTTGAATGCGCTGTAATTTTTTTCATCCAACCACTGCGCATCCACCATGCGACAAACAGTACCAGTACGGCAAACAGCATGGCCTGCGCCTGATTGGAAATATGCAGACCAATGCTTGCCCCTGAAAATCCGCCGAGCATGCCGCCGATGGCAAAAAAGCGATGCAAGCGCCATTCGATTAACTGCCAGCGTTTTTTTTGCAGCAACGCAATCAGGCTGACGCAGGCGACAATAATCAGACTCGTTGCGACCGCCTGTTTGAGTGGCATGCCCACCCCGAAACTAAGCAGCGGCACAGCAATCATACCTCCGCCAGCGGCAAACAGGGACAGCACCAATCCAATCAACGGTGCGGCCAGCCACAGGGACAGGCTCATCAAGTCAGTTTCTCCAGACCTGAGGTCTCGACATTAAACATGCGAAATCAGGTTCCGGAACTGACTGGCAGCCCAGCGCTCTGCCATGCAGCCATGCCACCGGAGAAATTATACACCGTCACAAAACCGGATTTGGCCAGTGTCGTAGCAGCCATGGCCGAGCGGTTACCTGAGGCGCAAATGACGACAACCGGCTTACCCTGCTCTATTTCCTGCATACGCCTGGCCACTTCGCCGAGCGGCATATGTCTGGCTGCCTTGGGATGGCCCGATGCCCATTCGCCGCTCTGGCGCACATCGAGTAACACATGCGGTTGATTGCGCATCTTCATGTATTCACTGGCTGAAATGCTTTTTACGCCGGATAGTTTCGGGGCAATGATCCGTTGCCACAATAGCCAACCCATAAGCAAGGCGATAAAAATATAAACTGCATTTTGTTGCATAAATTGCATGATTTACTCCTACGATACAAAGCCATTCGCCACAGAAATATTTTGACGTTCGTGGATTTCACCCGTGCTATATGCAGTAATTTTATCCTGCCATAATCCCAAATCCGCCAGCATCTCTGTCTTCAATTATGCGAATATTATTATATATTAATATAAAAGTAAAGAGGTTACTTCAACGAGCAGGAATATGGAAATGAGGCAGCATTGACAATGGACTGTCGGGCTATGTAACGCTTGCATATGACCACACTGGTGACTATAATGAGTTGACAATAGAGAGGTGTGATATGGCAACCATGAAAGCGTCTGTATTCAAGGCAAAATGTCTGGGAATTATGGATGAGATCAATGAAACCGGCGAAGAAATTATCATCACCAAGAATGGGCGTCCTGTTTCTCGCCTGCTGCCCTTTCGCCATAAACCCAAATCCCTGTTTGGTCTGCATGCCTCCGGCATTCACGCATCAGATGATTTGATTGAGCCTGTAGCGGAAAGCTGGACGGCTGAAAAAGGATGATCATTCTCGACACACATGCGCTGCTATGGCTGGATAACGGAGCTGCTTCGCTTGGCAAACGAGCGATTCAAATCATTGATCAGGCGCTGGCGGATGATGCACTGGCCGTTTCTGCCATTTCATTCTGGGAAGTCGGCATGCTGATCAATAAGGGGCGACTGAGCATGGATTTCCCTCCTGATATATGGCGCAAAGAACTTTTAAGCAGAGGTCTGGTTGAAATACCCATGGACGGGAAAACAGGCATTGATGCAGCCAATCTGCAAAATTTTCATGGCGACCCTGCCGACCGCATCATTGTTGCAACAACGCTCTTAACAGGCGCATCATTGGTTACCGCAGATGAAAAGATTCTAAAATGGGATGGCCTTATCCAAAAAATTGACGCTCGGCATTGATCTGGCGTTTGACGGAATTCCATTCGTGATATTGATACCAATGAGCAGCTTTTGTACGAACTCAAATGAGTCACACTGAAAGAACGATTGCAGTGCGACATAGGTGATACAGAGAATGGACGTTTGCTATCAGACTTCTTCCAGGCTTGGACGGATACGCATGTTTGAGCTATATACTATTGCAATATACATCCTGTAACATATTATTAGCCATATGGAATATGCGAGGTAATGCTTATGGCTATTGGATCTGTTTTTGTGAATAACCGAACACAGGCTGTCCGTTTACCGGCCGACACACGTTTCCCGGACACGATTAAAAAAGTGGTGGTGCGCGTGGTGGGGCAAGATCGAATCCTGTCGCCCGTTCATAAAAGCTGGGACAGTTTTTTTCTCTCTGATGATCGTGTTAGCGATGACTTTATGGAGCAGCGTGCTTCGCAAGAGCAAGCGGATCGAGAATCGTTTTAATGCTCAAATACATGCTTGATACCAATATTGTTATTTATGTCATCAAGCGCCGCCCGGCTGCCTTGTTGGATATCTTCAACGAGCACGTTGGGCATATGTGCATTAGCTCTATTACGCTTGCGGAACTATTGCATGGTGCCGAGAAAAGTGAACGGCAAGAGCATAATATGAATCAGGTTGAAGATTTTATTTCACGACTGGAAGTACTTACTTACGATGAAAAATCAGCGGCTCATTATGGTAATATTCGCGCGGATTTAGAACGCAAGGGTAAAACAATCGGTGTGAATGACCTTCACATTGCCGGACACGCCCGCAGTGAAGGCCTCATATTGGTCACGAATAATGAAAAAGAGTTTAACCGCGTGGCCGGATTACGCATTGAGAACTGGGCTTATTGATTTTTAAATCAGGTCGCAGGAAGATCGCGTAACTATTCAGCAGTGTGACGGCATTTGTCATAGAGGTGTCATCACACTGATAGGGGTCGGGAAGAATGACCTCCCCGCCCTCCAAACCGTACGTGCGGTTCTCCCGCATACGGCTTTCCAGTCGGTAGTTTCATCATCGTGATTGACTCGCCAATTCATAAGCTGTTTCCATGGTGTACAGCCCACAAGTAGCGAAAAAGACATTCGGCCAACGCTGGTGGTCAGCATGACATCGACCAAAGCCGGAGCGTTTCTCATACTTCCTCAGAATCGCCCTGAGCCTGCGTCGCACAAATCCGTCGATATACGAAAATGTAGTGCGATACGCATGCTTGAAGTAACCAAACCATCAACTTAAAATGTGATGTGAAATCGGGGACATATATGGTCCTGATTTTATGACTTTACCTCACTCACATCCACGCTTATCATGCTTTCATGCGCCCAGCAAGACTTGCACAGCCTGATGGACTTGTTGCCTGTCGGCTGCTGATAGCATTCCGATTTTTCTTAAAATCAACTGATGATCCAATGTGAATAACTTCATACGCACGATGGAGGCGGATGTGAGCCCTGCGCTATCCAGATCGCTAATTTCAACATCAAGCGGCCAGGATGAATTGGCAGCGCTGGTGATCATGGCCAATACCGTTTGCCCCACAGGGATATTAAATGCATGCGCATCGGAGAGCACCAATGCCGGTCGCCTTTTTGAGCTGGCTTTATCCGTGAATGGAAACGGTACGACAACAACATCGTGAGCCTTATAGGTCACGGTATGCCTCTTCATCGGCTGATGAGTTCCATTCATTCAGTGTTCCTTCAAGGCTTTGGGCAAAGGCAAGGTCAACGGTTCTGGCTTTACGAAGGCGCACCACATGATCCTCAATATCAAACGCAACCGCATCCCCGGCTTGCAGGTGCAATAGCTTGCGGACGGGTGCGGGAATTGTGGTTTGATATTTTTGCGTTAATTTGCTGGTTGCAGTCTGCATTGCGATCTCCTCTCATTCATATTAAAGAATAATGTAATGGTAGTATTACCCATTACATTAGTCAAATCACACCGTTCAGTGAATGAAGTAGAATTGAGAATTGGGCGGTTTTATTGCACGTACAATCCTTTCAGCCTGGCAACCAGCAACTGTGGTAAGTGCTTTTGATCCAATACCATTTCAACTGTGCTTAAAACCCAGTTTAGACAGAATAATTTCCATCAAACACCACTTCGTAAATCCGGATTGCAGCAGATTGGCGCCGACAAAGGCCGTGAACCACAGCCATGTCGGTTCCGTTAAATTTACGCCATTATAGCGATATGAGAGGTACAGGCTGAGCAGGATAAATGCACCTGCAATAATCCGTATCATGCGTTGAATCGTCATGTTTTTTCTCCTTTGTTCATCAATTTAAAACCAAAACCTTTCACCACGAAGAACACGAAATACACGAAGTAAACCCATCCATGAATATTTCTACCTTGTTTCCCTTCGTGCTCTCTGTGCCCTTCGTGGTGAGTTGCATTTGACTATGCTTTTTCACGTTGCCAGAGGTAATACATCAACGGCGTCACAAACAGGGTCAGGATCGTGGCCGCCAGGGTGCCGAAGGCCATCGAGACGCCCAGGCCGCCGAAGACCGGATCGGTGATCATGATTGAGGTGCCGGCAATCACCGCCAGTGCGGTCAGCAGAATCGGACGCGCACGCACTGCACCTGCTTCCAATACCGCTGTTTTTACATCATAACCCCGCTTGCGATAATCGAGAATGAAATCAATCAGCAGCGTGGAATTGCGCACCACAATACCGGCCAGAGCGATCATGCCTATCATCGAGGTGGCCGTGAACGGTTGGCCGGTAATCCAGTGTCCGGGGAAAATACCGATCATGGTTAATGCCGTCGGTGCCATCACCAGCATGGGCAGAATCATCTGGCCGTAATAGGCCACCATGAGCAGATAAATCAGCACCAGTGCGACAATAAATGCAGCGCCCAGATCGCGAAACACATCCAGCGTCAAACGCATTTCGCCATCCCATAGCATATGATACCCGTAGGTATCTTGCGGCGTAGTGTCGGTGAATCGCATACCACCGGTTTTTAATGTCGTGCCAGGCAGGACTTCCGCACCATCGAGTTCAGCATCCATGCCCAGCAATGAATAGACCTGTGACCCCTGCTTCGGCTCGGCCATGACATAAACCACCTGATGCCCGTCCTTGCTGTAAATCGGTTTGGCGGCAATGCCCTCTTCCACCGTGGAAAAGGCCGATAACGGCACCGGCCCGTGGCTGCCGCTGACGTAGATCCGGTTCAGATCTTCGGCATGAGCGCGCAGCGCTTTGGGCAGTTGCACATGCAGTTTGATCTGGTGACGCTCATTACGCACATGCAAGGCGCCAAAATCGTATCCGTGCAGGAAATCGCGCAAGGCAATCTCGACCTGCGCGGTCGCCACGCCCAGCTGTGCAGCCTTTTCCTTGTTCACATTGATATTCAGTTGTATCTGATCATCACCGACTGAATCATCAATATCCGTGACATCCCAGGTGTGTTCAAAGGTGTGGCGCACAACCTTGGCCATCTGGCGCAGGGTGTCGTAATCCGGACCGTAAATTTCACCGAGTAAGGTGGAACGTACCGGCGGGCCCGGCGGATCTTCCACCAGCTTGATACTGACGTTCGGATGCGCTGCAATGAGTGGTTTAAGCATATCACGCAGTTCCAGTACGATTCCGGCCGATTGAATAGTGCGTTTGTGTTTATCCACCAGATTAACCCGAATATCGGCCAGATTAGCACCTTTACGCAGCACCGCACCACGTAACATACCATTGAAATCAACCGGTCCGCCCCGGCCAACAAAGGTTTCGTAGTCCGTCACCATCGGATGTGTGCGTACCACTTCGGCCACTTCACGTGCCACCCGGTCGGTTTCTTCCAGTGCGGCGCCTTCCGGCAGGTCGATGGTAATATTAAAGGTATTATTATTGCCCTTGGGCA
>CAZDFL010000081.1:0-6829 GCA_964504835.1 uncultured Zetaproteobacteria bacterium | reverse complement strand
CGGTGCTGGAAACCGCCGTATCCGATCTGGAAGTGGTGCATGAGGAAGAGCAGGGGCATTTCTGGCACATGTGTTATCCACATGCTGATGATCCATCTAAACATGTCATCGTCGCCACCACGCGTCCGGAAACCATGTTCGGTGATGCAGCCGTGGCGGTTCACCCGGATGATAAACGCTATGCCGGTCTGATTGGCAAGGAACTCATTCTGCCGCTGACCGGGCGCAGGATTCCGGTCATTGCAGATTCTTATGTCGATCCCGAGTTTGGAACCGGCTGCGTCAAAATCACGCCAGCGCATGATTTCAACGATTATGATATTGGTAAACGCCATGATCTGCCGCTAGTCAATATCTTGACGACACAGGCGCATTTGATTGACGATGAGGCTGTGCCGGAAAAATACCGGGGCATGGAACGCTATGAAGCGCGCGAACATGTGGTGGCCGATCTGGATGCCGAAGGCTTATTGCACAAAATAGAGGATCACACCCACCAGATCGGGCGCGGTGATCGCTCGCATGCGGTGCTCGAACCGTATCTGACCGACCAATGGTATGTTGATATCAAACCGCTGGCAGCACCCGCCATCAAGGCGGTGGAAGATGGCGATATTCGCTTTGTGCCGCAATTCTGGGAAAAGACCTATTTTGAATGGATGCGCAATATTCAGGACTGGTGCATTTCGCGCCAGCTCTGGTGGGGTCATCGTATTCCGGCCTGGTATTGCGATGATTGCAATCATATCACGGTTAGCCGCGAAACACCGGAGTGTTGCGAGGGCTGCGGCTCGGATAATATCCGTCAGGATGAGGATGTGCTCGATACATGGTTTTCATCGGGCTTATGGCCATTTTCAACACTGGGCTGGCCGGATGAGACACCGGAAATGGATCAGTTTTATCCCACCAATGTATTGGTGACGGGCTTTGATATCATCTTCTTCTGGGTGGCTCGGATGATCATGATGGGCTTGAAATTTACGGGGAAAGTGCCGTTTAAAGATGTATATATCCACGCTCTGATTCGCGATGCCGAAGGTCAGAAGATGTCCAAATCCAAGGGTAATGTGATTGATCCTTTGAAAATGACCGAGCGTTATGGTGCGGATGCACTGCGCTTTACGTTGGCGCATATGGCGACACCTGGGCGTGATGTGAAGCTGGATACATCGCGCATCGAATCGAACCGCAATTTTATGAATAAAATCTGGAATGCGGCGCGCTTCGTATTTATGAATCGGGGCGAGGCCGCGCCGAATACATCAGTCCGACCTGAGCTGGATGTGAATCGCTGGATTCTGGCGGAACTCGATGCAGTCACGCTTGAGGTGGATAAGGCGATGGCTGAATACCGTTTCAATGAAGCTGCGGCGGCATTATACGCCTTCATCTGGGGCACGTATTGCGACTGGTATGTCGAGGCAGCCAAGGTGGCTCTGTATGGCGATGATGACGCGGCCAAAGCGGAAACGCAGGTGGTGATGCTAACTGCGTTGGAAGGGTGGTTGACTGTGCTGCATCCGATCTGCCCGTATATCACTGAAACGCTGTGGCAAAGCCTGCACGGCGCTGATGCCCGATTGATTACTTCTGATTGGCACAAGACGCGTGACGACCACGATGCTGACGCGACGCGACGCATGCGCAAAGTGATTGAAGTGGTATCGGCCATTCGCTCGATTCGCGGTGAAATGAACGTCAATCCGGGTAAACGCATCGAGGCGGCGATTGCCTGTGGTGAAGATGTGCGCGCTGATCTGAAAACACAGCAAACACTGATGATGAGCCTGGCAAAACTGGATAGTCTGGATTGGCGGGCATCCGATGCCGAAGTCGATGGCGCAGCAGTCGCGCCGCTTGCTGATGCCACTGTATATTTGCCATTGGCCGGTCTGGTGGATGTCAAAGAGGAAATGGCGCGGTTGCAGAAAAATATGGCCAAACTCGATAAAGACATCGCCATGCGCGAAGGCAAACTGGCCAACCCCAGGTTCCGCGATAATGCACCGGAAGCCGTGGTTGCCAAGGTGCAAACCGAACTGGATGAAATGCGTGCCAAACATGCGGATATGTCGGCGACATTGGAACGTTTAGATTTACTTTAGGAGTTATTGTAATGCGATTGCCCTGGCGAGGGGAGGGACGTTTATTGACTTCACCCATACTGTTCGCAGAGTTTTGGCATCAAATCACTGAGGATGCCACATGACCCGCACCTACAAACAGATTGGACTGTTCACTTTGCTGGTCGCAGCCGATCAGCTATCCAAATGGTGGATTCAGCAGCCGGATTTTCACCCCTTCACAGTGATTGACGGCTTTTTCAATGTCGTCCGTGCCTACAATCCCGGCGTGGCCTTTTCGATGTTTGCCGATTTGCCCGATGCTGTGCGTATATGGCTGTTGCTGGGCGTGACCATCGGTATTGCCGTGGCTGTGCTGTTCTGGTGGTGGCAGGAGCGTTTGCGCTCCGGCATCACATCCTGGCTGCTGGTGCTTATTCTCACAGGTGCGGTCGGCAATATTTGGGATCGCATTCAACTGGGCTATGTGGTTGATTTTATCGACTGGTATGTGCGCACTGACAGCGCTGAATATCATTGGCCCGCTTTCAATATTGCTGATGCCTGTATTTCTATTGCCGTGGTGCTGTTGATTTTTACCAGCTTCAGAAAAAACTGAGAACAGCCAAAGTAAATATCCCCCACAAGACTTACCGCTGCAAAACTGTGAAGTGCTAACCAAACCATTTCATTTCGATCAACTGGATGCGGTTATTCGCAAGCTGTTGGAAGGATAATCGGAACTCTTCATCAATATATAATTTACAGCACTATAGTCACTTACGAAAAATATCTCGTGCAACGGCACAAGAAATAAAATCATAAAATCAAAAGATTCTCACCACAGAGTACACAGAGAACACAGAGGAGGTCAAAATCTTTATGTTTTGGTTTTCTCTGCTTTTCCTCTGTGCTCTCTGTGTACTCTGTGGTTCAAGATTTTCCTGTTTGGTTCCGGCTATACGGGTTTGGGGACTTAACCTGGCTAACGCATGAAAGCGAGCCCGGATTGATGCGTTCGGATAGATGATACGCTTTCGCCGTGGTTTCGATTATAGTCCGTCTTTGGCAACAAATTCCATGATAGTGAGCACAAGCCCATGACATCGAAAACATCGACATCGAAAAAATACATGACCGGTAATCTGGATCTGACCCAGCATGATATCGGCACCGGCGCGCATCGCATGCAAAAGCCGGTATATATGGATTTTCTGCCGCCGTGCAATCATGCCTGCCCGGCTGGCGAAGATATTCAGGGTTGGTTAGATCTGGCTCAGAATGGCGAATATGAGGCAGCCTGGCAAAAGCTGCTGGAGAATAACCCTTTCCCGGCCATTCACGGGCGCGTTTGTTATCACCCCTGCGAAACCGACTGCAATCGCAACTACACGGATGATACGGTCAGCATCCATGCCGTGGAGCGATTCCTGGGCGATCTGGCTATGGAGAAAGGCTGGAAGCCCGAATTTACTGCTCCTCCGGGCGGCAAACGCGTATTGATTGTAGGTGCCGGGCCGAGCGGATTATCGGCGGCGTATCATTTGGTTCGGCTTGGTCATGAGGTGGAAATCCTTGAGGCTGGCCCTGTCGCTGGCGGCATGATTCATTTTGGCATTCCGGCCTATCGCATGCCACGCAAGGAACTCGGCGATGAGATTCAGCGTGTGGTGGATATGGGGGTCAAAATCAGGCTGGATTATCGTGTTGAAGATGTGGAAGCGGAGAAGACAAAGGGTAACTTCGACGCCGTGTTTATCGCCGTTGGCGCGCATCTGAGTAAAAATATTGAAATCCCCAGTCGCGATGCGCGCAAAATGATGGATGCGGTGAGCTTTCTGAAAAGCGTGGAGAATGGCGAAGATCTGCAACTTGGTCGTCGCGTAGCCATTTACGGCGGCGGCAATACGGCCATGGATGCGGCGCGCACGGCCAAGCGACTCGGCGCGGAAGAAGCTGTGATTATCTATCGGCGCGACCGCAAGAGCATGCCCGCGCACGATTTCGAGGCTGATGAAGCGATTGAAGAAGGCGTCAAAATAAACTGGCTGCGCACCATTAAAGAAATCGATTGCACCACCATGACCGTTGAAGTGATGGAACTGGATGAAAATGGTCGTCCGCAACCAACCGGCGTCACCGAAACGCTGGAAACCGATGCGCTTATTATGGCAGTCGGACAGGACACCGATACCGGCTTTCTCAAAAACGTCGAAGGCATTGAATTCAATCGCGATAGCACCGTGATTGTTGGCCCGAATATGATGACAGGTGCGGATGGTATTTTCGCTGGCGGCGATATGGTGCCAAGCGAACGCTCCGTCACCATCGCCACCGGCCACGGAAAAAAAGCGGCGCGTTATATTGATGCATGGTTACGCGGAGACGTTTATAAACCGGCTGCCAAACATCCGATTGTCGAACACGATAAATTGCAACTGTGGTATAGTACCGAAGCATCGAAACGAAAGCAGGCTGAACTCTCAACCGAAACACGCATGGGTGGTTTTGAAGAGATTTTGCAGGGATATAGTGAGAAAGAAGCGTTGTTCGAAGCCAGACGCTGCTTGTCCTGCGGCAACTGTTTTGAATGCGATGGTTGCTACGGTGCTTGCCCGGAAGATGCGATTATCAAGCTGGGTAAAGGCAAACGCTATTTGTATGACTACGACAAATGCACCGGCTGCGCCTCCTGCTTCGAACAATGCCCCTGCCATGCCATTGAGATGGTAAAAGAATAATATAGTCAAAGGCTTTCACCGCAGAGGACGCGAAGGACGCAGAGGAAAGTCAAAGGCAAAACATGAATAGGGAAACTGCTTATTCTTTTAAATGGTCTTGCTTTTCCTCTGCGTACTCTGCGTCCTCTGCGGTAAAAAAATATTTTGACTGTGCCTTTTAATACCGAATGTTACGAGAAAGGATACCTGATATGACGGATAAGAACGAAACGAAACAGATTACCTTTGATGGTGGCACCGGTGTTGCCCATATCGCTTATCGGGTCAGTGAGATTTGCTCGATTTATCCGATTACGCCATCTTCTTCGATGGCTGAATTGTGTGATGAGTGGTCGGCTGGCGGGCAGGAGAATATCTGGGGTCAGATTCCCGATGTCATCGAATTGCAATCCGAAGGCGGTGCGGCAGGCACGGCGCACGGCGCGTTGCAGACCGGCGCATTAACCACCACCTTTACCTCGTCTCAGGGTCTG
The DNA here is from genome assembly GCA_964504835.1 of uncultured Zetaproteobacteria bacterium. Lineage (GTDB taxonomy): Bacteria > Pseudomonadota > Zetaproteobacteria > Mariprofundales > Mariprofundaceae > Mariprofundus. The sequence goes on along the minus strand of CAZDFL010000081.1, from coordinate 1,549 downwards.
CTGCTGATGATTCCGAATATGTATAAAATCGCCGGAGAACTGACGGCCACCGTATTCCATATCGCGGCTCGTTCGCTGGCCACGCAGGCGCTGTCGATCTTTGGCGATCATCAGGATGTGATGGCGGCGCGCTCGACCGGCTTTGCCATGCTGGCATCGGCTTCGGTGCAGGAAGCGCATGATTCGGCCTTGATTACCCATGCAGCTACGCTCAAGGCGCGTATTCCGTTTATGAATTTCTTCGACGGTTTCCGCACCTCACATGAAATCAATAAGGTGGAACTGATTTCCGACGATCAAATCCGCGCCATGATTGATAATGAACTGGTCTATGCCCATCGCAATCGCGCCCTGAATCCGGATAACCCGTTTATTCGCGGCACAGCTCAAAACCCCGATGTTTATTTCCAGGGTCGCGAGTCCGCCAATCAATTTTACGATGCCGTGCCGGGCATTGTGCAGGCAACCATGGATCAGTTCGCCGAGATCACTGGCCGCCAATATCGTCTGTTCGATTATTTCGGGGCGGACGATGCCGAACAGGTGATTATTATCATGGGTTCCGGCGCAGAAACGGTACAGGAAGCCATTAAAGTCCTCAATGCCCAAGGCGCAAAACTCGGCGTGATTACCGTGCGCCTGTTCCGACCGTTCAGCCGCGAGTACCTGATGGCTGCCTTGCCGGAGAGCGTCAAGAAAATCGCCGTGCTCGACCGCACCAAGGAACTCGGCGCACGCGGTGAGCCCTTATATCAGGATGTGCTGGCCTCATTATCCGAATCGATCATGCTGGGTGAACTCGATAAACTGCCGCATGTGATTGGCGGCCGTTACGGTTTGTCATCTAAAGAATTTACCCCGGCCATGGCCAAGGCCGTGTTTGATGAACTGGCCAAAGACAAACCGAAAAACAGTTTCACCGTCGGCATCAATGATGATGTCACCTTTACCAGTATTGATATCGATCACAGCTTTATTATCGAGCCGGACAATGTGACCCGCGCGCTGTTTTTTGGGCTGGGCTCCGATGGCACAGTCTCGGCCAATAAAAACAGCATCAAGATTATCGGCGAGAATACGCCGTTACACTGTCAGGGTTATTTTGTTTACGATTCCAAGAAGGCCGGCTCGCAGACGGTTTCTCATCTGCGCTTTGGCCCCGATCCGATTCACGCCCCCTATCTGGTCGATTCGGCCAATTTCATCGCCTGCCACAAGGCCACCTTTATCACCCAGGTGGACATGCTGGATAAAGCAGCGCCAAACAGCGTATTCCTGCTCAATAGCCCGACCCCTGCGGTTGATATCTGGGACGAGTTGCCTAAACCGGTACAGCGGGAAATCATCGAAAAACACATCGATTTCTATGTCATTGATGCTTCCACCGTGGCGCGCGATACGGGCATGGGACGGCGCATCAATACCATTATGCAGACCTGTTTCTTCGCCCTGTCCGGTGTGCTGCCACGCGACGAAGCCATTGCCCAGATCAAGAAAGCCATTGAAAAAACATACGCCCGCAAAGGCATGGACGTGGTTGAACAGAATT
>CAZDFL010000080.1:0-6924 GCA_964504835.1 uncultured Zetaproteobacteria bacterium | reverse complement strand
GCAAGAAAAATCAGGTGAATGCGCTGGTGCGCGTGATTACCGATTTTGGTTTTTCTACGATAGCCTATTTCTTTGTAGGCTTTGCAGTTGCTTACGGAATTAACTTTTTTGTGCCGGTACCGGAACTGAAGGTTATCGGCGGCGCTTCCAATGGTTATGAAATGGTGCACTTTTTCTTTTTACTGACCTTTGCGGCAGCGATTCCGGCCATTATTTCCGGCGGTATTACCGAACGTGTAAAATTCTGGCCCAATGTGCTGGCAACAGTATTGATTGTGGCGCTGGTGTACCCGTTTTACGAAGGCTTGATTTGGGCCGAGAATTACGGCTATCAGGCCTGGCTGGTGGCTAGTTTTGGTGCCAAGTTTCATGATTTTGCCGGCTCTGTCGTGGTGCATGCCATGGGTGGTTTCCTGGCGCTCGGTGCTGTGGTGATGCTGGGCGCGCGCAAGGGGCGCTACGCCAGAGATGGGCACACCAATGCAATTTTACCATCTAATATCCCGTTTTTGGCGCTCGGTTCATGGATTCTATGTGTGGGTTGGTTTGGTTTTAATGTGATGAGCGCAGGCACTGCATCCGGCGCATCCGGACTGGTAGCGATGAACTCGTTGTTGGCCATGGTGGGCGGTTTGCTGGCGGCACTGGTGGTTGGCAAAAATGATCCCGGTTTTGTGCACAATGGGGCTTTGGCCGGCTTGGTGGCAATTTGTGCCGGTTCCGATCTGGTGCATCCGGTTGGAGCGCTGGCGATTGGCGCAGCAGCCGGGGCGATCTTTGTATTCGGGTTTGAATTTATCCAGAACAAACTGAAAATTGATGATGTGTTGGGCGTGATCCCGTTGCACGGCGTATGCGGCGCATGGGGTGGTATTGCAGCTGGCATCTTTGGTTCCACAGCATTGGGTGGCGCTGGCGGCGTGGCGTTTCTGTCGCAACTGGTTGGCACGCTCACCGGCGTGGCGATAGCTATCGTTGGTGGATTTGCTGTGTACGGTCTTGTTAAAACAACCATGGGCATCCGTTTGTCCGAGGAAGATGAATTCAGAGGCGCTGATCTGTCGATTCATCACATCAGTGCAACACCTGAAGAGGATATGGCTGGCCATTAATGGTCGGAATGCCATGAAGGGGGCTCCGTGATGGAGCCTCTTTTCATGCTGCGACGCGGCACTTATTGCCGGTGGAAGTCGTGGTTATTGCAATAATAGGTGTGTTGTTTTGCTACAGATGTGTGTTTTTCCTGCAAAAATATAAAAATAATATACCAAAATAAACAGGAAATTATATACTACTGTGGTGAGTCATTTTGACACGACCCTATACTGGCTTGATTGATGCTCCACCATTGCATGTTATGTTTGGCCTGTATTCACTGCAATCGTTTTGCTCCTGGAGGGCATACTTGATGACCCAAGCCGGTATATCTTTGTTCAAACGCATGCGTTTATTTGCATTGGCTTTGCTGCTGATGCCATTGATGAGCATGCATGCGAATGCTGGCGTGGTGGGTGGCAGCTTTATCTATGTGCAAGAATCCAATGGTGGTCTCATTCAGTATCATGTTGATGCGGTAGATTATCAGGGTACGCCTGCCTGGCGTATTGCCTGGGATTGCGAGCAAATTAAAGCGGAACATTTTATTCGTCGCAGCGACGGTGCGCCGTTGTATGTCAAACGCATCAATCACTCCTTGCAGCGTACGGTTGAAATTTTGTACAGTCTGAACGGCAAACAGCCAAGTATTTATCGCAAGCATAGCAAAGATGAATTCCTCGAACGCAAAATCTGGGATAAGGGTCTGCGCGATCTGGGTGCAATGCCGCAGTTATTACAAGGGTTCGCCAATCTCAAGTCGGGTGGCGATATTACGTTTTCCGCCATCAATTATGATGATGGTAAAGTCTATGAACTGGTTGCCCAACAGGTTGGCTTCCGCAATGTAATGGTTGAAGGCGAGCGCGTGCGCTGTGCTATCTATGATGTTAAACTGGATTCATGGCTATCCACATTTGTCGGCAAGACCCGTTTACTGATTCCGCAAAAAACAAAAAGTAGTAATTTTGTTGCTTATACAGGTCCGGGGCTCGATAGTGGCTCTGAGCAATGGTCGTTGCGTCTGGTTGGCAGAGACAAGACGATGGCCATGCTGGAGCAATCAGAACTAACTCAGTAAGTTCAGTAAGTTGTTACTCGGCGGATTTCGGCAAGCGCCAGGAATCTTTTTTTGTACTTCTCTTCCGCACAGGGTATTACATCCATGAATTCCAGTGACAGAAGATTCTGGTTTTATCTGGCCAGTCTATGGCCGTTGCCATTAATTTTTCTGCTGGGCCAAAGCCTGATGCGCTTCAGTGGCAATGCATCTGAGCTGGGAATCAACTATATATTGTCCGTGGCCGATGGCGTGGTGTTTCTGTTGTTCTTTTGCAGTGCGGCATGGTGGGTCTTTCACCCCTTACGACATAGTCTGAATAAAGCTGATGATCCGGTTCGCCATCGTCGGCTGATTGAAACGGTGATGGCCGATTTTCCATGGCGTGCGTTGAAAGCCTATCTGATTGCCAGTTGGTCATTTGCGGCTTATTTGATCATGGTTGTTTCGCTGGTCGCGCTGATGGGCGACTACCCCTATACATGGCGTATGTTTGTTGCTCTGACCCTGAATTTCAGTTTTGGGGCTGGCGTACTGGGGCCGGCGCTGGCTGTATCTATTTCTATCGTTTATTCGACCCGCTTGCGCTTGAAATTGTCCCGGCAGGGATTGTTTACCAATCTGCTAGGTGAAAAACACTCGGACAAACATATTACCTCATCTACCCATCGTCCCTGGCTGGTATTTTTGGTCACCGGTTTGTTGCCGACCCTGGTTCTGTCGACTTATGTGTGGCTGGCTTTGGACGGCAGTGACAGTGAGCAACGATTTATTTTATCGCAGGCCTTGGTGCTGTTGGCCATGAGCATTACAGCCAGCATGATTCTGGTATGGAATATCAGCCGCACATTGAAAAAAGTTACCGTAACACTGGAAGCCGGCCTGAAGCATTTGGTGGATGGTTCTTTCAAGGGCCATGTGCCGGTACTGATGGATGATGATTTGGGTGAACTTGCGCGTGGTTTGAATACTGCTCTGAAAGGATTGCAGGAGCGGGAGGACTTGAAAGATTCACTGGCTATTGCAGCTGAAATTCAGCAAGGGCTATTGCCTAAGTTTGAACCGCTTATTCCTTGTTATCATCTGATTGGATTTCAGCAGACATGTTATTCTGTTGGTGGTGATTATTATGATTATATCAAGCTGGACGATGAACGTGTCTGGCTTATGGTTGCCGATGTTTCGGGCAAGGGCTATCCGGCGGCGCTGACCATGGCCAATCTGCAAGCCATGTTGCGAGGCCTGGCTACGCTGAACTGGCCGATTGAAGAGGCGGCCAATTATCTGAATGAAGCCTTGTGCGATACGCTGACCTCCGGACGTTTCGTTACCCTGTTTATGGGCAAGTTGCAGCCTGAGTCGCATTCGCTGGTGTGGATTAATGCTGGCCATGTACCACCCTTGTTGGTCGGTAGTGATGGCATCAAGCGTCTGGAGGCATCGGCACCGCCACTGGGGCTGGTTAAGGGAATAAAATATGAGGTGGCCCGAACAGAATTGCAGATTGGTGATACGCTTGTTGGTTATACTGATGGGGTGACAGAAACATCCAACCGTCAATCCAGCGAGATGTATGGCGAGGCCAGATTCAGGCGTTGGTTGCGTGAGCATGATCATGAACCGGTATCTTCATTGCCGGAGTCGCTGCTGGAGACCTTGAATGCATTTGGTCGCGATGATCAGGGTGATGATTTGACGCTGTTATGTGTCAGAAGGGAGAAGTAATGACAGAAAATGGGACTGAGTACAGAATCGAAACGGATTCCATGGGTGAAATGCAGGTACCGGAAGATGCGATGTATGGCGCTTCGACTGCGCGGGCAGTGGAGAATTTCCCGGTCTCCGGCTTGCGTTTTTCGCGTGAGTTTATCCGGGCGCTGGCACGTATTAAATTTGCAGCAGCGACGGTGAATCAGGATTTGGGCAAGCTGCCAAAGCCAAAAGCTGAATTGATTCGCAAGGCAGCTCAGGAAGTGGTGGACGGCGACTGGGATGAGCAGTTTGTGCTCGATATTTTTCAGACGGGTTCCGGCACCTCCACCAATATGAATGCCAATGAGGTGATTGCGCATCGCTGTGCGCAGATCAATGCTTATGAACGGGTGCACCCGAATGATGATGTGAATATGGGGCAATCCTCCAATGATGTGATCCCGACGGCCATACATTTGGCTTCCAGTGATTTGCTGGTCAATGAACTGATTCCTGCGGTTAAATATCTGCATACTATGCTGGTGAAAAAAGCCAAAGAAACAGCTGATGTGGTGAAGATTGGTCGCACCCATTTGATGGATGCCACACCGGTAACACTGGGTCAGGAGATTTCAGGCTGGGCGCGCCAGTTGGAACTGGGCATCAAACGGCTGGAGTCCGTATTGCCGCGCATCACTGAACTGGCGCAGGGTGGAACAGCGGTGGGCACAGGCTTGAACACGCACCCTGAATTCGGCACCCGCATGGCGACCGAATTATCCAGAACCTGCGGCATCAAGTTTCACGAAGCGGTTAATCATTTTGAGGCGCAGGCCGCTCAGGATGCTGCTGTTGAACTGTCCGGCCAGTTAAAGACGCTGGCCGTTTCTTTGTGCAAAATCGCCAATGATGTGCGCATCCTGAATATGGGGCCGCGATGCGGTCTTGGTGAAATCAGCGTTCCGGCAGTGCAGCCCGGTTCGTCGATTATGCCGGGAAAAATCAATCCGGTGATTGCCGAATCAATGGCGCAAGTGTGTGCGCAGGTGATTGGCAATGATGCGACAATCACATTTGGCGGTGCATCGGGCTTGCTGGATCTGAATGTGATGTTGCCGGTGATGGCGCATAATCTGCTGGAATCAGAACGTTTGTTAAGCAGCGCTTGTCGTATGTTTGCCGATAAATGCATTGCAGGGCTAACAGCCAACCGTGAACGCTGTGCCGAACAGATCGAATGGAGCATGAGCATGGTCACCTCGCTGGCGCCGGTGATTGGCTATGATCGCGCCTCACAGATTGCCAAGCAGGCTGTCGCCGAAGGTAAAACCGTGCGCCAGATTTGCGATGCAGCCAATATACTACCTGCTGCCGAATTGGATAATTTGCTCAATCCGGAATCCATGCTTTCGCCGCACAGGTAGTATCCCGATAATCTATTTACAGCAAACAAAGGTGATCGACGCAAGGGATGAGAGCTTCGGTTAAGATTCGTATTTGACAGTATATAAGCGCGCATTGTAATATCCATGCAAAATGATAAAGGTGTTGTTTAATATGCATGGATATATTTCAAGATATTCGGAGAAACAGTTGGCACAGGCCTTGGCTCGCTCGCCTGCAGTAGCCATTCTTGGGCCGCGACAATGCGGCAAATCAACGCTGGCCAAAACCTTCCTCGCGACTGTTCCATCGGTCTATCTTGATCTTCAGGATCGGGTGGCTCGTAACAAGCTCGCCGAACCCGAGCTGTTCTTTGAGCAGCACCGCTCCGAACTCATCTGTCTGGATGAAATCCAACAGATGCCTGAGTTCTTTGCGGCATTGCGCTCGGAAATCGACCATGACCGGCGGCCTGGAAGGTTTCTTATTCTGGGTTCCGCATCGCGTGATCTTATTCAGCAATCGACCGAAACGCTGGCCGGACGAATCGCCTATCTTGACCTGACTCCATTTTTATTGCGCGAGGTCAAGGATTGCACGCCGTGGCAGACCCTCTGGTTGCGCGGTGGGTTCCCTGATAGCGCATTAGCCTCTGATGATGAAAATAGCTTCGCATGGCGGCTCGATTTTATCCGTACATTCATGGGGCGCGATATTCCTGCTTTCGGATTCAATATCCCTGTTCCGGTGATTGAACGCTTATGGCTGCTGTTGGCGCATTATCATGGTCAAACCGTAAATTATAACAAGCTGGCGGCAGCAGCAGATTTGTCCGTGCCGACCTTGAAAAAATATCTGTTTCTGCTGGAGCAGACCTATATGATCCGTTTGCTGAAACCAACTGCGGCAAACCTTAAGAAACGGGTGGTCAAGTCGCCAAAAATCTATCTTCGCGATCCCGGTATTTTGCACTGTCTGCTTGAAATCGAAGGTTTTGATCGTCTGCTGGCGCATCCGGTTGCCGGAGCCTCTTGGGAAGCTTTTGCCATTGAAAATATTCTTGCCGATCATCTGCGTTGGCGTCCCTCTTTTCTGCGCACCTCAAACGGGGCTGAAATAGACCTTATTCTGGAGCGGGGTGGACGCCGCATATTTTTTGAGTTTAAGTTGTCCAAAGCGCCAAAACTATCGCGCGGGTTTTACGAACTGGTTAATGATATGCAGCCTGACAAGGCCATGGTCATTGCACCGGTCGATGAGCCTTATGAAATCCGGCGTGGTATTTGGGTGATGTCGCCACAGGAATTACGCTCTGAAGCATTTGAATCAGCAGGATAGCAAGCCAATCGTGAACGTTGCGCCGAACAAATTGCATGGAGCATGAGCATGGTGACATCGTTAGCGCCGGTCATCGGTTATGATCTGCTTCGCAGATCGCCAAGCAGGCGGTCGCTGAAGGTAAAACCGTGCGCCAGGTCTGTGATGAAATGAATGTATTGCCGGTTGCCGATTTGGAATCCATGCTGGCTCCGCACAGGTGATATCCCCGTGTCCCATATTTATGGGACAGACATGCTTAAATGAACCCAGCAGTGTTTCTGAAAGATATGATGTATCAGAGAAAGTACGCGAAACCAGTCATGAGCCTTTGCTTGTGTTTGCTGTAGCATTGCAAAAATGATATGTAATGCTAG
>CAZDFL010000079.1:0-6928 GCA_964504835.1 uncultured Zetaproteobacteria bacterium | reverse complement strand
GCCAGCACGCGAATGGGATTTTCGCTGGTCAGAAAGCCTTCAATCTGGAATCGTCGTACGCACTCCACCACCAGATGCAGGCCATGGCCTTCGATTTCAACGGCTTTGGCAATGCGCGCCACTACGCCGACTTCATACAGATTCTCCGGCGCATACGGTTCATCCTCATCGCGCACCAGTACCAGCCCGACATGCTGTTCATGGCTGGCGGCCAGATTGCGGACGACTTCGCCCATCTCATCGCCTTCATAAACCAGCGGCACCACCAGACCGGGAAACAATGGCCGGTTGGACAACGGCAATAACGTTAGCTGTTCCGGCAACACCTCATCGGAGCGTACCAGTTGCGCATTCTTGCTGGCTGCCTCGGCGCTGTTTGCATCCAGAATTTCGGGGTCGTGAATCGTATCTGCACTCATTAGCTCTTTTTAAGGCATTCTTCACTCGATTTCAAGGCTTGAATATGCACAATGGCGGCCCCATATTTAGGAAAGCTGCACCCCAAGGAGTTTTAAATGCAATGGTTTAAAGGCATTTTTCTGTTAATAGTCACCAATTTACTCATCTTTTTTACGCTGGCCATTACCGGCACGATTCTCATTGATTTCGTATTACCCAGTTTTGGCATTGATGTGCGTGGCTCGGTCGCAACATCTGAATTCGCATGGGCCATGGTCTTCGGCTTCGGCGGCGCCTTTATTTCGCTGTTTATGTCCAAATGGCTGGCCAAGCGCGGCATGCGCATGCAGCAAATCACTACCCCGTCCACCGCCAAAGAAACAGTGGTATTCAATACGGTTGCTGAACTATCCAAACGTGAAGGCATCAAAATGCCGGAAGTATGGGTATACTGGGATGATGTGCCCAATGCCTTTGCCACTGGCCCTACCCGCAACAATGCCATGGTCGCCGTTTCCTCCGGTTTAGCCATGAACCTCACCGAGGCCGAGCTCAGGGCTGTCATCGCCCATGAAATGGGGCACGTCACCAATGGCGACATGATGGCGACAACCCTGTTGCAGGGTCTGATGAATACCTTTGTCTATTTCATCGCCCGCATGATTTCGCGGCCTTTGATGGAGCGCAATTACTGGATGGGTTTTGCCGTGTATATGGCCTTGCAGTTCGTGCTGTCGATTCTGGCCATGATTCCGATCTGCTGGTTTTCCCGTCGCCGCGAATTTCGCGCTGATGCCTATGCAGCTGGTGCCGTCGGCGCTGCATCGATGGCTTCGGCCTTGCAGAAAATCGAAACGCTGGCACAACAGACGCTATCCTCTGAGCAGCGCCAAGAAGGTATGAGCGAAGATGCGCTGGCGACCATGAAAATCCACGGCAAATCGACCGGTATTTCCCACCTGTTTGCTACCCATCCCCCGACAGAAGCGCGCATCGCCGCACTCAGGGCGTTGCCGAAACAATGAGATGTCATAAAGGCATTGCGTAGGGGCACCCCCCCGTGGTTACCCGCCTTTAAAAACCAACAATCAAAAGCGTTTCACCACAGAGTACGCAGAGTTACACAGAGTAAAACCAAAGGCATGAATGGATAAAGGCAGGTCATGCATAGAGCATGCGTAGGGAGCGCGTTTACCTGCTTTTACAAGGCAACAGCCAAAAAATTCGCCTCTCTCGCTTAAATCCTTGACTCCTGACGTCTCACGCCTGACCTTCTCAGCATGAAACATCAGACTGCGGCCATGCTGGTCATTGGCAATGAAGTGCTTTCGGGACGTACGCGCGAAGCCAATGCATATCTCGCCGCGCAACAGTTGTTTGAACGCGGTTGCAAATTGGCAGAGATTGCCGTTATCCCCGATGTGGATACAGCGATTGTGTCCACCCTGAATCGTTTGAGAAAACAATTCGATGCCGTCATCACCTCCGGTGGCATTGGCCCCACCCATGATGATATTACCATGGAATCGGTAGCGCGGGCTTTCGAAGTCGATCTGATCGAACACCGATTGATTGTGCAGGCTATGCAGGAATATTATGGCAACGAAGGCTTGAATGATGGCCGCAGGCGCATGACCCGTGTACCGGCTACGGCCTCGCTGATTCGCTGCGAAAAAACCATCGCCCCCGGCGTGCTCATCGATAATGTCTATGTGCTGGCCGGCGTGCCGGATATTTTCGCCTCGCAACTGGATTCCATTCTGGATGATTTTGGTACAGTACCCTATCAGCGCCGGGAAATTGAAGTGACGCTGCCGGAAAGTCTGTTTGCAGCCGGGCTTAGCACCATTCAGGCACAATTCGATGATGTCGAAATCGGTTCGTATCCGGGTCGCTGTGGGCCCGAGCCGTGCGGTAAAATCTGCCTATCCAGTCAAAACCCGGATCGATTGCAACAGGCTGTTGATGATGTTGAAGTCATGCTCAAAGACTTTCATCAGTAGGTGGCTGTGATGTGGATCATCTCGCCGCAGACATTCATGCGCAGCGTTGCGAAAAATTAAACCGAGGAGATTCCATGTTATCCAATACTCGCAGAAGCATATTGTTTTTACTGACGTTTACGCTGGCGATTTTCACAGTTCCATCAGTTCAGGCCGCCAGCAAGGCAGAAATCAATGCCAAGGTAAAAGCCACGCTGACCACATTTTACGGACAGGTAACATCGGGCCGGGAACTGGCTAATAAGGCGACGGCCATGCTGGTGTTTCCGGATGTGTTCAAGGCTGGCTTTGGCATAGGTGGGGAATATGGCGAAGGTGCCATGCTGGAGCACGGCAAGACCACCGGCTATTACAATACGGCAGCAGCCTCCATCGGCTTTCAGGTTGGTGCCCAAATGAAATCACAGATTATCATGTTTATGACCCGCGATGCGCTTAGAGGATTCAAATCCAGTGAAGGCTGGAAAGCAGGCGTCGATGGCAGCGTGGCGCTGATTACAGTCGGAGCCGGTGGTCAGATTGATTCAAATACCGTGAAAGACCCGATTATCGGCTTCATCTTTTCCAATAAAGGCCTGATGTATAACCTCACCTTTGAAGGCTCAAAAATCACCAGAATCAAGAAATAACACGGCCTATTTTCGGCGCAACAGCAGCAGACAAGCGCCGCCACCACTGCCGGGCTGCGGTATGATTGCCAGCACGCGATGTGCCAGAGGCCCCTGCCTTAGCCAGTGATAAACTGCCTCTTTTAAGATGGCCTTACCCTGCGAATGCAAGCCGCGACCATGGATAATACAAAATACCCGCACACCTTCACTGCTGGCTTGTCCGCAAGCCTCTTCCAGCATGGCCAATGCTTCGTTGCGGGTCATGCCATGCAAATCAAATGTGCGTTCAATCGGGGGGCGACCGGCGGAGAGTCGTTTGAGCCGCTCTCGTGACATGCCATCGGCCACAAATGTCCACGGATCGCTGGTAGGTTGAACCGATAATGCGATCGATGGTTGTGCGATGCTATGGCTGGGGGGTCTCCTGAACGGAATACTTTCTGAAGCTCTGGCCAGTTTTGGTTTACTGGATGCCACTTTATCTGCCGCCGTTAGCGGTTGCACCTTGCCCATCGCCTCGGCGAACAGGCCTTGCGCATCATCTTCAGCCATTATTCCGATCGTTCAGGCCGCGCCATCAATTGACTCAATCCATCCTGAATGTTCAATTCGCCGCTCAGAACCCGGTGGATGCTTTGCATCAAAGGCAACTCCAGCGCCAGTTTCTTTGCCAGCAGTTCCACAGCTTGGGCGGTACGAATACCTTCAACAACCTGGCCAATGTCTGCCTGCGCCTGTTTACTGTCTGCGCCTTGCGCCAGCGCTTTTCCATATCTGCGATTGCGCGAGAGAGAGCCTGTGCAGGTGAGTACCAAATCGCCCAGGCCGGATAATCCCATCAGCGTTTCCTGTCGCCCGCCGCAGGCAACCGTCAATCGCGCCATTTCTGATAAGCCGCGTGTTACCGCCGCCGCCACCGAGTTATGGCCAAATCCCAGTCCATCGGCCATACCCGCAGCAATGGCGATGATATTTTTAAGCGCGCCACCCATGGCCACGCCGACCACGTCATCGCTTAAATAGATGCGGAAATTGGTGTCATCAAAAAAGGCCGATGCCGTATGAGCCAACGGAATGTTCTCAGCCGCCATGGTAATCGCGGTGGGTTGATTCATCGCCACTTCATGGGCAAACGAAGGGCCGGATAATACGGCAATGCGCGAGCGCTCAATATACTGCGCCAGCATTTCATCGCTGCGGCTCAAACGCTCCGGGTGTAACCCTTTGCAGGCCGCAATGACCGGATAATCACCATCGCTTAACAAGGGCAAATAATCATCCGCAGCGACGCATGGAAGGGCATAGATACATGCATCTATTGCGGCGGTGGCCTGTTCAGCATGGCTGGTGACATGGATATTGTCAGGCAGCGCAATGCCGGGCAGATAGCGTGTGTTTTCACGGCTTTGATGGATGGCGGCAGCATGCGCCTTATCGCGGGTATAGAGACAAACATGGCGTTTGCCGGAACGCGCCAGCACCATGGCCAGTGCGGTTCCCCATGAGCCTGCGCCGAGCACGCATACATTTTCTCTGCTCATATTACCTCCTGAACCTGAATAGAGGAATCATGAACATCAAAAAACAACTGAGCAATGGCCAATCTCCCCAGCCCACATATGGGGTTTGTTTGTCCGACAACTGATAACTGCCGACCAGAGCAGTTTGCGTCCACCATGGTTTGACGAGCGCCACCACGCCATCGGGCTGAATGATGGCTGTAATACCGGTATTGGCAGCACGCAAGACATAGCGCCCGGTTTCCACCGCCCGCATGCGGGCAGCCTGAAAATGTTGCCATGCTGCGGGGGTCGTGCCGTACCATGCATCGTTGGTGACATTCACCAAAACCTGAGCGCCGTTTAGCACCCGGTTTCTGGCTTGTTCAGGAAACAGCGATTCGTAACAAATCAATACGCCATAAGAAATGCCGCGAACCTGAACCACACCGCTATCTTCTGCCGGTTTGAAATTGGCAATTTCCGGCACCAGCGTGTGTAGAAATGGAATCCACGCTGGTACATATTCGCCAAACGGCACCAGATGATGTTTGCCGGCAAAGGGGCGTTCCTGCAAAGGTGCTTCGACCATTCCCGGATCAAGCGCAAATAATCCGTTTTGCGCAGTACGTTTCCCGGTTAATTTCAAACCGCCGTACAACAATGGCGTTTGCCAGCGCTGCACCTGCGTATTGAGCCATGTTTGCCAATCCGGTGCGCGCTCCAGAAAGAAAGGAATGGCCGCTTCCGGCCAAATAATGATATCAACATCCTTCGCCACGCTGGCGGATAAGGTTGCGTAGCGCTGCATGGTGGTATTGAGGAAGCTGGCATCCCATTTTTTATCTTGCGGAATATTGGCTTGCACCAGCGCAGCCGAATGTTGTGCGCCGTGCCCCGCCTGTGTTGGTGGAGTCAGCACCACAAGCAAGCCAGCCACGGCTATACCGGCAACACCCATGCGCTTGTGTTCGGAAGAAAGCAACAACGCCAGCGCCGCAGCGATCAGGGCTGGCAACAGCGCTACACCATATACGCCAAACCATGCTGCCCAGCCGATAGCGGGCGTATCGAGCAATAAATTGCCCAGAGCCGTCCACGGCAGACCGGTGAAAATATGGCCTCTCAACCATTCTTCGGCCACGGCTGCGGCAGGGAAGGCCAGTAATACCCAAGCTGTTTTTCCGGCCAACTTCCATGTCAGCCATGCCCATAAGGTAGGTAACAAGGCCATCACAGCACCGACCAGCAATACGCAGAAGGCGGCGGCAAGCCATGGCAAATGTCCGAACGTATGCAGGGTTGGAGCCAGCCACCATGCCCCGAACCCAAACCAGCCGAAACCGAATGCGAAACCGGTTTGTATCGGCCTGCCTTGTCGAATCAGCCACAACCAGCCGGTCAGGGCGAGGACTGCCAACCAAACCTGATCGAAGGGCGAGTAGGCAAAAGGCATCATTGATCCACACAACAATGCCAGTAACACGTTCATCGTGGTCTTGCTCACTTGTTCTTATACTTTCTTGTCAGACTGACGCTGAATACGTACGCGGTTGATACGTCGAGGGTCGGCATCCATCACCTGGATATGCAAACCATCCAGACTGATTTGCTCACCATTGTGCGGAATGCGGCCCAGATGCGCGGTCAGCCAGCCGCCGACCGTATCATAATCGCCCTCTGGCAGTTGCATATCGAGCGCTTCACCCAACTCCTCAATATGCATACGCGCCTGCACCAGATAGTTGCCATCCGCCAGCGGCTGCAACTCACCCTCTTCGGCTTCGCCATCTTCACCGATTTCGCCGGTAATTTCGCGCACCAGATCGGGTAGTGTAATAAAACCTGCCGTGCCTCCATATTCATCCAGCACCATGGCAATCTGACAGGAATGTTCGCGCATCTCGGACAACAGCCCGGATACCTGCTCCAGTTCCAGCACACGCAAACAGGGTCTGAGCAAGGCAGTCAGGGCGGAGTTTTCACCCTTGATGCGAGCCATGACAATATCCCGGACATGCACGATACCCAGCACATGATCGATATCTCCATCCATGACCGGCATGCGGCTGACGCCTTTTTCGATCATGGTTTTTTCAACATCGGCCAGCGATGTTTCCACGCCAACGGCATGAATTGCCGAGCGGGGAACCATCAATTCACGTACCCGCATATCATGCATTTCGATCAACTGCTCCAGCATACTGCGTTGATCATCCGACAACACAGCTTCAGCCCGGCGAATCACAGACAGTAATTCCGCTTCATCCCTGCCCGGACGCAGGTATTCGATAAGCAACTTGCGGCAGCGCCCCATCCAATGTTGCGCCAGACTCATGATTGCACCTCCAATTCATTCGGGTATGGATCATGCAAACCCATGCGCTGCATCGCTGCGGTTTCCAGCGCCTGCATG
>CAZDFL010000078.1:0-6934 GCA_964504835.1 uncultured Zetaproteobacteria bacterium | reverse complement strand
ACCCGACTTACGATCAGGTTGCCGCATCCGATCTGGATCTGATTGTTGCCGGTACACGTGATGCAGTCTTGATGATTGAATCCGAAGCCAAAGAATTGTCCGAAGCGCAGATGCTGGATGCGATCAACTTTGGTCAGGCCGGTTATCAGCCCGTGCTTGATGCCATTGAAGAATTGGTGAAACTGGCCGGCAAAGAAAAACTGGTGATTGCGCTGGCCGGTAATGCTGATGTGCAGGATGCAGTGAATGCAGCTTTTGAAGCCGATGTACGTGATGCCTATGCCACAGTTGATAAGTCTGCCCGCGCTGGCAAAATCGAAGCATTGAGATCAGCGGCACAGCAAAAGCTGGCTGGCAACGAAGAAGCTCCCGGCGAGTTCAGTTCCAATGACGTGACCTCTGCCGTGAAAAATCTGGAAAAGAGCGTGGTTCGTCGCTCAATCATTGCCGGTAATCCGCGCATTGATGGCCGCGCAACCAATCAGGTTCGCGCTATTGATTGTCAGGTTGGCGTACTGCCTAAAACCCACGGTTCCGCCCTGTTTACCCGTGGTGAAACACAGGCGCTGGTAACCATCACGCTGGGCACCGAATCCGATATGCAGACCACCGAATCACTCGAAGGCGTAGCCAAACAGCGTTTCATGCTGCACTACAACTTCCCGCCGTATTCTGTTGGTGAAGCGCGTCGCATGGGCCCTCCGGGGCGTCGTGAAATCGGCCATGGCCGTTTGGCGCGTCGCGGCGTGGAAGCGGTGCTGCCAACGATGGAAGATTTCGGTTATGCCATTCGTTCGGTATCGGAAATCACTGAATCCAACGGTTCATCATCCATGGCTTCGGTTTGCGGCACCTCTTTAGCGCTGATGGATGCTGGCGTACCAACCAAAGCAGCGGTGGCCGGTGTGGCCATGGGTCTGATTCTGGAAAAAGACGGTTATGCCGTTTTGACCGATATTCTCGGTGATGAAGATCATCTGGGCGATATGGATTTCAAGGTTGCCGGTACCCGCGAAGGCGTTACCACCTTGCAACTGGACATCAAAATCGGCGGCCTGACCCGCGAGATTATGGAAGAAGCACTGGCGCAGGCGCAGGCCGGTCGTCTCCATATTCTCGATGAGATGGCCAAGTGCATGCAGGAACCGCGTTCAGCGATTGCTGATCATGCGCCGCGTATGTTCACCATGAAGGTCAAGACCGACAAGATTCGTGAAGTCATCGGCGCAGGCGGTAAAGTCATTCGCGGTATCGTGGAAGAGACTGGCGCCAAGGTTGATATTGCTGACGACGGCACCATCACCATCTTCGCTGTGACCGGTGATGCCGGTGAAGCAGCCAAGAAGATGATCGAAGATATCGTGGCTGAAGTTGAAGTCGGTACAATCTATAATGGTAAAGTGGTCAAACTGATGGACTTCGGCGCCTTCGTGCGCATCGTCGGCGGCACAGACGGGCTGGTTCATATCTCCCAAATCGCCAACCACCGCGTTGAAAAAGTGGCTGACGAACTGAAAGAAGGTCAGGAAGTACGCGTCAAGGTTTTGGACGTGGATCGCAATGGCCGTATTCGTTTGTCCATGAAAGCCCTGCTCGAAGAAAACGCTGAGGGCTAATGCATAACAAAAACGATGACGTAAAGAGGTGGGCGTTTGCCCGCCTCTTTTGCGTTGGGGCTGACCATGTCTGCTGAATCATTTTATAGAGAAACACAAATCCCCGACGGGCCGCTGGTGCTCAGTCATGCCATGCCGGCAGCGCAGAGCGTGGCGCTGGGCATCTTTATTGATGTCGGCAGTCGCGATGAGTCGGAAACGCAAGCCGGCATTACCCATGCACTGGAGCACATGCTGTTCAAGGGCACTGCACAGATGGACGTACACCGGCTGGCAGAAAAACTCGATGAGTTAGGCGGCAATGCCAACGCATTCACCTCACGCGAGCGCACCTGCTTCCATCTGCATGTCTTGCATGAACACTGGCAGGAAGCACTGGATGTATTGACATCCATGGTGCGTGAACCGGCTCTGCCCGAAGATGAATGGCAGCGCGAACGCGAAGTGATTTTCGCTGAAATGGCCATGGTTGACGATACGCCGGAAGAATGGATTATGGATCAGCATGTTGAAGCGCTGTTTCCTGAACATGTGCTGGGACGACCTGTACTGGGCAATCACGATGTCTTAAGCAGTCTGTCGGCGCATGATTTAAAACACTATCTACGACAGCATTATAGCGCCGGACGTCTGTTGATAGCTGCGGCAGGTCATATTGATCATGAGCAGCTGGCTGATGCGGTGGCAGCGCTAAACTGGCAGCCCGATACTGCGAATATCCTATGCAGACAAGCGCCAGCCAGCTTGACTGGCGGCGTGCAAGCATTGCAACGCAATGGCGAGCAGGCGCAAATGGTGATTTCTTTTGAAGGCGTTGCAGTCAGCTCGGATACGCGGCCACAGGCATGGTTAAGCAATCAGCTATTGGGCGGCGGCATGAGTTCCCGACTGTTCCGGGAAGTGCGCGAGAAACGCGGGTTGGCCTACAGCGTGGGTTCACATTTAAGCATGTTAAGTGATACAGGCACCTGGAGCATGACCTGCGGCACAGAACCAGCACGAGCAGCCGATTGCGCCGCAGTGATGCGGGATGTGCTTGAGAGTTTTGCCGACAGTATCGAGACTGAAGAAGCGGAGCGCGCCAAACGGCAGATGGAAGTGCAATTCCGCATGGGGCTGGATTCGGTCGAGGGGCAGATGCTCTATCTCGGCGGCAGGCAGGATGAACAAATACTATTGTCGCCGCTGGACTGGCTGGATCATATCGTGGCCGTGGATGTCGAAATGCTCAGAGAGTGGTGTACGATGCGTTTGTCACAGGCCGGATTGTGGAGTATTGCCGCACCCCGGCAGGAACTGGCAGCCATCTGTGATAGGATTCGCGCATGATGTTCAAAACCATTCGAGAAGATATCCAGACTGCATTCGATCGCGACCCGGCCACGCGCACTGCCTGGGAAGCATTAACCTGCTATCCGGGTCTGCATGCCATCTGGATGCACCGGCTGGCGCACGCCTGCTGGAACGCCGGGCTACTGTGGCTGGGTCGTTTTATGTCGCATATCGCCCGCTGGCTGACCGGCATTGAAATTCACCCCGGCGCTACCATCGGCAAACATTTTTTCATCGACCATGGCATGGGCATTGTGATTGGCGAAACCACCGAAATCGGCGATAATGTTACGCTGTATCATGGTGTTACCCTCGGCGGCACGACATGGGAAAAAGTCAAACGTCATCCAACCCTGGCCGATGGCGTCATTGTCGGTGCCGGTGCCAAAGTGCTGGGGGCAATTACCATTGGTGAACAATCGCGCATCGGTGCCAATTCGGTTGTATTCAAGGATGTGCCTCCCCACTCCACCGTGGTCGGCATTCCCGGCACCGTCGTGGCGACCACCGAATCGTTGATTGAAGATGGTAAAATCAATCTCGATCACCACCTGCTGGCCAACCCGGTGGCAGAAGCGCTTGGCCATGTGTTGAAAATGATTGATGATGTGAATGCACGCGTGGATGCATTTCATCCGGATATGAACGGAGACAGCGCCAAAACATCCGACAAGCTGGAAAAAGACCGTTTAAGCGAACAGGAAAAACTCGAACGTTTCCTCGGCGGAGGGATTTGAATAGTGAATTGAGAATTTTGAATGTTGAAAATAAGCTCCCTTCTCAATTCACTATTCTACATTCACAATTCAAAACATTATACTTGACTAAAATAGTCGGCTTTATAATATCCGAGCCTCACACATGGTTATTACAACCCCAATGGAGGTCACATGCGATTAACAAGTAAAGGACGATACGCCGTTTCGGCGCTGGTGGATTTGAACAAGCAGAAGAAATCACCAGTGACACTGGCGGCTATTTCCGAGCGTCAATTTATTTCCCTGTCTTATCTGGAACAGTTATTTCGCTGCCTGCGTGAGAGCGGGCTGGTACGCTCGGTGCGCGGCCCAGGCGGCGGTTATTTGCTGGCCAAAACTGCTGAAAACATTTCTATTGCTGAAATCATCCGGGCAGTCAATGAGCCGGTTCGCACCACCATGTGCGAAAATGGCGTACGCGGCTGCCATAAAGGCAATCGCTGCGATACACATCAATTGTGGGAATCGCTCGGCCAGCACATTTATCGTTTTCTGGATGCCGTTAGTCTCGAACAGGTCTGCGCCAAAGATGCCGGACTAGATCACATTGAACTCGGTGATGTGGAAAATTATCTGTCATCAACCCAATTGCCAGAAGGTGCTGTAAAAATTGAAGCGATATCTTGATTGCAATGCCACATGCCCGCCTGTTCAGGCCGCGCTTGATGCAGTAAGCAGGGCAGCCGCAGAGGCGGTCGGCAATCCCTCCAGCCTGCACTGGGCAGGGCGTGCTGCGCGTCGCATCATCGATGATGCACGCGATCGACTGGCGACTTTTGTCGGCTGCGAATCCGGCAGCATTGTATTCACATCCGGCGGCACCGAAGCGAATAATTTAGCCATTCACAGCGTTATGTCGGCGCATGAATCCGGCTCTGTTGTATGTACGGCGATTGAGCATCCGGCTGTTTTGAAACCATTGCAACGATTGGCCGGTTCGGGTTTTGATATTCAACATATCCGCCCGGATAGCGATGGTATTGTCAGCGCAGACAAGATGATTGCTGCCATCGATGATAATACGCGGCTGGTCTGCATGATGCTGGTCAACAACGAGAGCGGCGCAATCCAGCCCGTAGCGGCAGTGGCCGCATATTGCCGCAGTCAGAATATTCCAATGCTGGTTGATGGCGTGCAGGGTCTGGGCAAAATACCCGTTAATTTCCAGCAACTGGATGTTGATTTCATGAGCTTATCTGCCCATAAAATCGGTGGTCCGAAAGGTATCGGTGCGCTACTGGTACGTCGCGGCGTCAAGGTGCTGGAACTTGCACCGGGCGGCGGTCAGGAGCGCGCGCGGCGTTCCGGAACCGAGAATGTACCGGGCATTGCCGGATTCTCAGCAGCGCTTGGCGAGATTGATTTCAACGTATTTGAACCGATTCGGAATAGCTTTGAGCAACAGATCAAAACGCATATTCCGGAGGTTCGGGTTATATCAGAACGAGCGACACGCACAGCCAATACCAGCCTGTTTCTGTTGCCCGGCATGGATGGTGAAACGCTGTTGATGCAACTGGATCTGGCCGGTTTTGCTGTAGCATCGGGTTCCGCCTGTTCATCGGGGAAACGTGATCCATCGCATGTACTGATGGCCATGGGGCTCAATGAATCGCTGGCGCGCAGTTCCATCCGCGTCAGCTTCGGGCCGGGCAATACAATGGCTGATGCAGAAGCGCTGGTTGCTGCCCTGGTCAACAGTCGCAACCGCCTCAAAGGCATGGCAGGGATAACTTAAGTCAAAAAATTTCACCGCAAATTTGCGTACCTTTGCGGCCTTTGCGGTATATAAAAAGGTGAAATCATCATGGCAGATATGAACATCGAATTAACAGCGGCAGCAATTGCCCGAGTTAAACACATATTGGCAGCAGAACATAAAAACGGACTGAGACTGGCGGTGCGGCCTGCCGGTTGCTCCGGTCTGGAATATGTGATGGAAACAACCGATGCCGCACAGAGCGGCGATCTGGTAAAATCCTTTGACGGTTTCGATTTATATGTGGATTCAGAATCCTATAACACTGCATTAACAGGCCTGCGTCTGGATTTTCAGCACGATGCGCTTTCTTCTGCCTTCGTCTATAACAACCCGAATGAAAAAGGTGCCTGCGGCTGCGGCGAGTCCTTTTCAGTATAAGGGCAAGACTGTCTATTCTATTTTCTGACCATCTGGCTAGGCTAACCCCATTCACCTAAAAGGAGCATAGCCATGTCCAGCGTACTTTTATCTATCTCAGGTTTTGATCGCCCCGGCATCGTTTGCGATGTAGCCGAAGCCTTGCAACACCTGAAGGTCAATATTGAAGACTCATCCATGACGGCGCTGCGCGGTCGCTTCACCATGATGCTGATTGTGCGTCTACCGGAACAAATCAGCCTCGGTGAACTCAAAGCAGCGCTGGCCGAACTGGAGCAGCGCACCCGCTTGAGCGTGCAATCTCAAACCATTAGCGATGAAGAGGCCAGCGCCCCGGCGCTGGAACCGGATTATGTAATTACCGTGCATGGGGCGGATAAAGTCGGCATTGTGTATAGCGTCACCGCAACCTTGGCGGAACTGGGGATTTCGGTTGTCGATGTTTCGACCCAGTCACGGGCATCAGATGCAGGTAACATATACATGATGGTGCTTGAAGTTGCTGCCGGTGATCAGAGCGGAGCCATGACTTCCGTGCTGGCTGATGTAGCGAACAACATTGGTGTTGAAGTGGATGTGCACGAGTTGGATAACGCCGTACTGTAAGACGCAAACCCCTTGTCTCCTCACCCTAACCCTCACCATATACTCACCCACCCCGATGCGCGTCTGCGCCTGCACTCCCTGGCCGTCACATGCTTTGACCAGCGACTTGCAGCACAATGCAAACAACTGGAACAAACCATGCGGGCAGGCCCCGGCGGTGTCGGCATTGCCGCCCCTCAGGTGGGCGATAACCGCCGCATCATTATCATAGACTGTAGCAACAGCCTCAGACCATGCAAAAACCACGCTCTGCTATGCATGGTCAATCCGGTCATCGAATCGAGTGACGGAGAAAAGCTGGGGCGCGAAGGCTGCCTGTCCGTACCGGACTGGGTCGGCATGGTGCCTCGGGCGGCAGAAGCGAGTATTCGTTTCGATGATGTATTCGGCAAAGCACAGCAGATCATAGCCAGCGGCTTTGAAGCGCGCGTCATCCAGCATGAAATCGACCATCTCGATGGCATCCTGTTCATCGACCGGGT
>CAZDFL010000077.1:0-6975 GCA_964504835.1 uncultured Zetaproteobacteria bacterium | reverse complement strand
CTGATGCCTGACTCCTTACCGGCGGCACGGCAGCGCCGCGCCGTTTCATACAACCGATCCAGCCCGGCTTTGGCGGCATCCAGTGCGCTATCGGAAAAATCCAGCGGTGAGCGGTAATGCGTACCGAGCATAAACATACGTAAGACTTCGGGGTGATATTTCTCCGTTACTTCGCGGATGGTGAAAAAGTTACCCAGCGATTTGGACATTTTCTCGGCATTGATATTTACAAAGCCATTATGCAGCCAGTAGCGTGCAAAACCGCCACCGTTGGCGGCGCATGCCTGGGCAATTTCGTTTTCATGGTGCGGGAATTTCAAATCCATACCGCCGCCGTGAATATCAAAGGTGTCGCCCAGATGCGAACAGCTCATGGCCGAACATTCGATATGCCAGCCCGGCCTGCCCGCGCCCCAGGGCGAGTCCCAACTTGGTTCGCCTGCTTTGGCCATTTTCCACAATACAAAATCGAGCGGGTCGCGTTTGCTGTCGTCCACATCGACACGGCTGCCCGATTCCAGTTCATCAATATTCTTGCCCGACAACTGACCATAGCCATCAAAGGTACGCACGGCATAAAGCACATCGCCGGAATCTGAGACATAGGCGCGATCCTGCTTCACCAGCGCTTGTATCATGGCAATCATCTCCGCCATATGCGCAGTGGCGCGCGGTTCATGGCTCGGTTGTAAGCAACCCAGCGCGCCAATATCCTCATCAAATGCAGCAATCATTTCGTTGGTCAGCACATCAATCGTAATACCGCGCTCAGCAGCGCGCCGGATGATTTTATCATCCACATCGGTGAAATTGCGTACATAATCGACATCATAACCCGACTGCTGAAACCAGCGGTTGATGATATCAAACACCACCATCACGCGTGCATGACCAACATGACAATAATCGTACACCGTCACGCCGCAGACATACATGCCAACCTTGCCCGGTTTAAGCGGCGTGAACGTCTCTTTCTTGCGGGTCAGCGAATTATACAGTTGTAAACTCATGATGCTGTCTGTTGCCCGGCTAAGCGCACTGCATCTTCAAGCCTTGCTGTCACACCAGTCACGCCCAAAAAAGTTACGATAGCAGACATTTCCGGCCCGTGTGCGGCACCGCTAAGGCCAACGCGCAACGGCATAAACAAGCCGCGCCCCTTACAACCGGTTTTATCTTTGACCAGACCAGCCCAGACTTTCCAGTCCGCTTCTGGCAACGCTTGCCATATCTCTAGCGCCGTCTGATAAAAATCAGCGCCAGCCTCTTGCAATACAGGCAGTGCATCTTCATCCAGCGGCACATGCACATCCAGCAAACGCTGAAAGTGCATCGCATCGGCAGCCCGTTGTATGTTTTTTCCAATCAGACTTGCGAATAGATGTAATCGTTCAGGCGACGCAGCGGGCACAAAGGGCTGAATCAGATGCACCAGTGCATCCGCATCCAGCTCATGCAATAAACGCGTATGCCAGCGCCACATTTCATCATCCGACCAGCGCACCGAACTGGTCGATACATGTTCGGCATCAAAATGCTCGGTCAGCAATGCAACCGTGTGCGCCTCTTCCGGCATATTCGGATGTCCGAGTCTGGCCATAGCCTGAAACAGCGCGCCGGGTAGCAACCCATCCTCACGCAATTCAGCCACACTGTGGCTACCACTTCGTTTGGATAATTTCGCCCCGTTCTCACCCAGCAATAGTCCATGATGCAGATAATGCGGCGGCGTATAGCCGAGCTTTTGTAGCATCCACACCTGATAGGCTGAATTGGTCAAATGATCATCACCACGCACGGCATGGGTGATTCCATCGAGGGCATCATCCACAGCATTGGGCAACAGAAAGGTAAATGAAGCATCGGAACGAACCACAACCGGGTCATCGAGATCGCGCAGGGCAAAGGTAATATCACCATGCAGCAGATCGGGCACAACCACGTCGCCGTCACCGGCATGGATACGCAAGCGCCAGACGAACGATTCAGATGCTGCACGACGGGCTGATTCGGCACTGTCCAGATCACGACATCGGCCATTATAACGCGGCGGCAGACCACGCGATGTGGCCAGTTTCCGATCCAGATTTAGCTGCGTTTCAGAGCAAAAACAGCGGTAAGCCAGCCCTTGCTCTGCTAACGTCTCAAGCGCCTGACGATGATTATCCGCATGTTCAGACTGGAACAATACATCGCCATCCCAGTCCAACCCCAACCACACCAAATCATCTTTGATGGCATCAATATATTGCTGCTCGGAACGATCCTGATCGGTATCCTCAAAACGCAGCAGAAAACGACCGCCATGTTTGTTGGCATAGATCCAGTTGAGCAATGCCGTACGCACATTGCCCAAGTGCAATAAACCGGTCGGAGATGGCGCGAAGCGAGTAACTATTTGACTCATGCGTTATTTAACCTTTCCCTTGCCAGTCGATATCTCCGGCCTAATCACCATATACTCATTCGGATGGACATAACCGAGTTCTCTGTGAATCAGTTCTTCCAGTGCATCGGGATCATCCCGGAGTCTGAGCACTTCTTGCGCCAGATGCTCACGTTCGGCTTTCAATTTCGTCAGTTCAGTCTCCAGTTGATGCACTTGTTCAGCTTCCTGCTGATACACCAGATAACCGTAATCCGAAAAAACCAGCCCCCACAGCATATAAGCCAGCCATGCGCAACCCACGACCCACAACAGCCAGCGACCCAATCGCCTGCCCACTTTTCTCTGACCGATCAGTTACTTAACCGATGGAAAAAGCACTGCGACCAGCATAACGGGCAGCACTGCCCAGTTCCTCTTCGATACGCAGCAACTGATTATATTTGGCCATGCGATCCGAACGCGAGGCCGAACCGGACTTGATCTGGCCGGTCGCCATCGATACGGCCAGATCAGCAATCGTCGCATCTTCGGTTTCGCCCGAACGGTGGCTCATCATGCAGCGATAACCGGCATCATGGGCCATGTTTACAGCCGCAATGGTTTCGCTCAAGGTGCCGATCTGATTAACTTTGACCAACAATGCATTGGCCACGCCCTTGTCGATACCCTGTTTGAGAATCTCGGGATTGGTCACGAACAAATCGTCGCCCACCAGTTGCACGCTGTCACCAAGCTTATCAGTCAGCAATTTCCAGCCATCCCAATCGGCTTCATCCAGTCCGTCTTCGACAGAAATAATCGGATACTGACGACACAATGAGGCAATCAAATCAACCAGCCCGGCTGCATCCAGCTTGCGATTACCTTCGCCCGCCAGCACATACTGGCCATCATGATAAAATTCAGATGCCGCCATATCAGATGCCAAAGCCACATCATCGCCAGGCTTGAGGCCTGCTTTTTCAATCGCTTCGAGGATCACCGTAATACCCTCTTCATTGGAACCCAGATTCGGCGCAAAACCACCTTCATCACCCACCGCTGTCACATGACCACCGGCTTTCAGTACGGATTTCAGGGAATGGAACACTTCCGCGCCCATCTCCAATGCCTGTGCAAAGGAGGATGCTCCGACCGGTGCAATCATATATTCCTGAAAATCAATGCTGTTATCGGCATGCGAACCGCCGTTAATCACATTCATGCATGGCACCGGCAACAGGTTGGCATCCGCCCCGCCCAGATAACGGAACAGCGATTGCCCCTGTTCAACCGCCTGCGCCTTGGCCGCAGCCAACGAAACACCGAGAATCGCATTGGCACCCAAACGACCTTTGTTCGGCGTGCCGTCCAGTGCAATCAGTTTATTATCCAACCCCTGCTGATCAGCAGCATCAAGACCAATCACGGCCTTGGCAATTTCTGTATTCACATGGCCAACAGCCTTGCGTACACCTTTTCCGCCCAAACGGGCATCGCCATCGCGCAATTCTACGGCTTCACGCGAACCGGTGGATGCGCCACTGGGCACGCCGACGCGAGCCACTGCGCCAGAAGCCAGTTTTACATCGACTTCAACGGTAGGATTACCACGCGAATCAAAAATTTCACGACCGGTTACTTTTACAATTTCACTCACTTCTTTTCTCCTGATTGGCAGCTTTGCCAATACATAATAAATTTGTTAAACAACGTAACTCAAAACCTCAATCATTGGCCACAGCGCTCTCCGGTTTGTGGGTGGTTTTGATTTCATTTATA
This sequence comes from uncultured Zetaproteobacteria bacterium, assembly GCA_964504835.1. GTDB lineage: Bacteria > Pseudomonadota > Zetaproteobacteria > Mariprofundales > Mariprofundaceae > Mariprofundus. The sequence goes on along the minus strand of CAZDFL010000077.1, from coordinate 2,825 downwards.
CGCTTTTATTGCCTCTCGCAAAGAGGCCGACTTAAACAGGCGCATCTTTTCCGCAAGGGCGCGGAACCATACGCAAAAGAACGTTATTCGTCCATGAATTGGAGGTGCTGCTTCAGCCGCGCACTGCGGTGATGGTTGCGATGTGCTTTGATAGATACAGCGTGGGTTATGCTTTTACTACCTCATCAATCTGTTTCAATGTCGTCAGCACGCCTTCCAGATCAGCCAACGCCAATGAATTAGGACCGTCGGATTTGGCTTGATCGGGATCAGGATGCACTTCCATGAATACTGCGGCGACTCCGGTGGCAACGGCTGCGCGGGATAAGCCCGGCACATATTCGCGATTGCCGCCGGTTGCGCCGCCCAAACCACCCGGCTGTTGCACCGAATGCGTGGCGTCGTACACCAGAGGTGCACCGAACTCACGCATGACCAGCAGGGAACGCATATCCGACACCAGATTATTATAACCGAAGCTGGCACCGCGTTCGCACAGCATGATTTGCGTATTGCCAGTCGCCTGCGCTTTTTCGAGCACATGTTGCATATCCCATGGCGCCAGAAACTGACCCTTCTTGATATTCACCGGCTTACCCGCACTGGCAACGGCTTCAATAAAATCAGTCTGTCGGCACAAAAACGCCGGTGTTTGCAACAGATCGGCGACTTCTGCCACGGCTGCCACCTGATGCGACTCATGGATATCCGTCACCACCGGCAAGCCCAACTCATCTTTGACCCGTTGCAGGATTCTTAAGCCTTCATCCAGACCGGGGCCTCTGAAACCATTTTTACTGGTACGATTGGCTTTATCAAAGCTCGATTTGAATACCAGCGGCAGGCCGACGCGAGCGGCAATTTCGGCAATCGCAGCCGCCGTTTTCAGGGTGAAATCTTCACCCTCGATGACGCATGGCCCGGCCAGTAATACCAGCGGCTGATCATTGGCAATGCGGATATCGCCAACCGAAACAGTATGTTGCTTCACAAACAAGCCTGAGTCTTAGCTGCGCCGACAAAGGCTGCGAACAACGGATGCGGCGCATACGGACGCGACAAAAATTCAGGGTGAAACTGGCAGGCCACAAACCACGGGTGATCTTTCACCTCAATAATTTCCACCAGAGAATTATCCGGCAAGGTGCCAGAAACAATCAAGCCGGCATCTTCCAGTTGCTCCCGATAGGTATTATTAAATTCATAGCGATGACGATGACGCTCACGAATCTCGGTTGCACCATAAGCTGCATGGGTCTGCGTACCTTCAATCACGCGGCATGGATAGCCGCCGAGTCGCATGGTGCCGCCCAGATCGCTGTCTGAGTTGCGCTGCACGCGCGCGCCCTCCTGCTCCCACTCGGTCATCAGGGCAATCACCGGATGTTCGGCGCGCTCGTTAAATTCGGAACTGATCGCACCTTCAAGGCCTGCCACATTGCGCGCAAACTCCACCACGGCCAGTTGCATACCCAAACAAATCCCCAGATAGGGTATTTTATTTTCACGCGCGTAGCGAACAGCCGCAATCTTGCCTTCGGTGCCGCGCTGACCAAAACCGCCGGGCACCAGAATACCATCGACGCCAGCCAGACAACCCGCGCCATTCTTCTCCAGCGATTCAGCATCGATATATTCGATTTTAACACGCACGCCATTCGCCATGCCGCCATGAATCAGCGCTTCATTAACCGATTTATAAGCATCAGCCAATTCCACATATTTGCCGACCATGGCAATGCGAACTTCCTGTTCCGGTTCACGGATTTTACGGCAAATATCTTCCCACACCGACAAATCCGGTTCCGGATCATCCATGCGGAAATGTTTCAGCACCACAGAACCCAATCCACCCTCGCGCAAACTCAGCGGCACGCCGTAAATGGTATCGACATCCGGCGCATCAATCACCGAATCACGTTCCACATTACAGAACAGGGCGATTTTATCTTTCTGACTCTTGGGGATCGGATGATCGGAGCGGCAAAGCAACACATCAGGCTGGATACCAATCTCGCGCAGAATCTTGACCGAATGCTGGGTCGGCTTGGATTTCATTTCACCGGCCGATGCGATATACGGCACCAGAGTCAGGTGAATATAAACGGTATTTCGCTTGCCCAGATCGAAGCGCAACTGGCGAATGGCTTCCAGGAATGGTTGCGATTCAATATCGCCAACCGTGCCGCCAATCTCGATCAACGCAATATCCACATCTTCCGAACGCAGTGATAATACAGCATTCTTAATCGCATCGGTGATGTGGGGAATAACCTGCACGGTCGCGCCCAGATAATCGCCGCGCCGTTCGCGCCGGATCACCGATTCATAAATACGACCGGTAGTATAATTGGAGCGTTTGGACATGGCGGCATGGGTAAATCGCTCGTAATGACCCAGATCAAGATCGGTTTCCGTACCATCATCGGTGACAAACACTTCACCGTGCTGGAATGGACTCATGGTGCCGGGGTCGACATTGATATAGGGATCGAGCTTCTGCATGGTGACGCGCAACCCGCGCGCTTCAAACAGCGCTGCCAGACTGGCTGCGGCAATACCTTTTCCGAGCGACGACACTACCCCGCCGGTAACAAAAACAAACTTGGTTTCTTTATTCATGACGGGGCGGGACAGTAGCAGATCAAATCTGCCGATACCAGTTCAGGATCGAAGCCAGACCCGAATTCAAAACAGGCGTTCATTCCATCAAACTATTTGGCTTGATTGATTTGAATCGAGCGCCGTTCGAGATGCTCCGTTGCGCATTGTAAATGAATCTGGATGGTATCGCTCGGCAGGAGATTCTGCCCTCGTTCCGGCCA
>CAZDFL010000076.1:0-7017 GCA_964504835.1 uncultured Zetaproteobacteria bacterium | reverse complement strand
CTTCAATTTTACCTTCACGCAACAGCATATTGATCGGATCATGTTTTATTTCCATAAAGCCTCCTGAGTATATTTGCTTATGTCAGAGTAAGAAAGAATCGTGCCATTAAGACTTTGGCAAGATCAAGGCCGTCGATTGATCCGATAAAATAGCGGAGCGGCATGTATTATTCAAAACTTGATTGCCAAAGGGCAGGAAGTGACTCAAACGATGTTTGAAAATCTGAGGTTTAGCGGCACCTGTGTTGCGAATTGAGTTGCATGGCGCGTGTCCAGCAGTCGGCGCTGCTTTCAGGCAGGGTATTCATGCGCCAGCACCAGTTGTTATCCAGCGTGCCGGGGGTATTAAATTTGGCTTCTGTGCCCAGTTCGAGCAGATCCTGCATTGGAATGACGGCCAGTGTGGCAGGTGATTCCAGCGCGCATGCAATCAGCGCCCATGGCATATCATTTGCGGTGGCATCCAGTACGCGCAGCGCATGCTTCTGAACGGCCTCATCGGCGGCATTAAACCAACCCATGGTGGTGTCGTTATCGTGGGTGCCGGTATAGACAACGGCATCTTCGTCAAAATTGCCGGGCAGATAGGGGTTCTGATCATCGCCGCCGAAGGCGAATTGCAGAATTTTCATGCCGGGCAGACCGAACTGTTCGCGTAATGCAGTGACTTCATCGGTGATGATGCCGAGATCCTCTGCAATCAGTGGCAGTTTGCCGAGTTGGTCTTGCAGGGTATTCAACAGCGCTTCACCTGGCGCTGAACGCCATTCGCCGATAATGCCATCTTCGCTTTCGCCGGGAATCACCCAGAATGCTTCCAGAGCGCGGAAATGATCGATGCGCAGCATATGCATCAGTTCCATCTGACGCCGGATACGGCGTACCCACCATGCGAATCCATCGGCCTGCATGACTTCCCAGCGGTATAACGGATTGCCCCAGCGCTGACCTGTTTCAGAAAAATAATCCGGTGGCACGCCAGCCACTTCTTCGCACAAGCCGATTTCATTGACTGTAAACGCGGCGCGATTGGCCCACACATCGGCGGAATCATGCGCCACATAAATCGGCAGATCGCCGAACAGCTGAATCCCTTTTTCTTCGGCGTGTTTTTTCAGAGCATGCCATTGCCGGCTAAAGATAAATTGCTCGAAGACAGCCTGCTTGACTGGTTGTTTATAATCTTCTTTTGCTTTGTCGATTGCTTCAATATTACGCTCGCGTAGGGCAACGGGCCATTGCCACCAGGCTGCATCATGGAGTACAGATTTCAGTGCCGAAAACAGCGCATAATCATCCAGCCATTCGCGATTGGCTTGCTCAAATGCATCGGTAGATTTTTTTAGTTCGGAATCATTTTCAACACAGTTCCAGAATGCTTCACTGGCCTTGGCACGCAGCAGGGCATGTTCAGAAGCGTTATTGCAATCGATCAAACTATCCGCATCCAGCCAGCCGTGAGTAACACAATCACGCAGGTCAATCAGTTCCGGATTGCCAGCAAAGGTGGATAACGACTCATATGGCGAGCCGTGTCCGTGCGTCGGCCCCAGCGGCAGGAATTGCCAGACTGTAAAACCGCCGGCAATCAGATCATCAATAAATTGATGGGCTTCTTCCCCCAGCACGCCTTTATGAAACGGGCCGGGCAGGGAAGTGATATGCAACAATACCGCCGACCTTCGACGATCAATCCAGTTTTTCATATCTCAACCTTTATTAAGCGTCTGCATTGCCGCGACGCATGGTGCCACCGCCTTCGGCATCGCCGCCGCCTTTCGAAATGTTTTCATCAAGTGAGGCAGGCGCGGAACAACCCAGTAATTCATACAGCTTTTTCAGATGACGGCGATAGAGCCGGTCAAAATCGCGTACGGCTGCGCCCGGATTGTAATCGCCAAACCACCAGCACCAGTCCGAACCTTCACAAATGCGCAATTGCTCGAAGGCATCGCGCTGTTGTTCCGGGCTAAGACCATTGATGTTCTTGTCGAATTTCTTTTTGGCCTCAATCAGTAATTCCCAAGCGCGCGTTTTGGATTTATCGCCAATCCAGGTGGAAAGATTGCCATAGACCCAGGAGCCGGATGCCAGTTTATCCAGTTTTTCAGTGGCGGCATGTTGATCGAGATAGTCGCTGAATGTGGTCAGTGCGTAATCATCATGCTCGATGATGGACTGATACAGCTTGGTTAAAAATGGCAGGCCGTTTTCGTGATAGTGCTCCCATGCATTTTCACCATCCATGATAATGGCGACCACGGGTGCTTTCATGCCGTGGGTGCGATGATGAATGCCAGCCAGTTCATGCATGAAATTATTGATGGCATCCTGCGTACCCCAGCGGCTGTATTCAAAACCGAGCAAATCTGATAAACGATCATCGCGGAAGAAGCAGGTGATTTGCTCATCATCATCGCCCACCAGCCACGGATGATAGAGATCGCGATTGCCCTGCTGTTCACGCAGATTAAATTCTAACGAGTGATGCAAGACCGCTTCACCGGTAGCGCACCAGTCAAAGCCGGATTCACCCAGCAAGGCCAAGGTATCTTGTGAAACGGCACCTTCTGCCGGCCAACAGCCACGGGCTGCGTGTCCGAATAAATCCTGATGGCTTTGCTGGGCAAGCTGGATATGTTCCAGCGCGCGTTCACGTCCGCCCGGATAGGGCTCATCGGGAATCAGGGCATCGGGCACGGTTTCCAGCGCGGTGTTAAAATCGAGCATCAAGGGGATGATGGGGTGGGCATACGGCGTGGTGGTCAGTTCCAGCTTGCCGGAATCGACCAGTCGCTTATGGGTGGCCGGGATATCGGATAATAACGATGCAATCAGGGTGAGCAGGTCGCGACGATCCTGATAGGTAAAGCCGGTGGCTTTTTCGATTAGACGGCGAGCAACAAAATTACGCTGTCGCACGGTTTCACCCAGCCAGGCCAAATGATACCAGGTGACCAGATCAGTATAAAAACTCTCTCCCAGATAGCAGGTTGCCTTGTTGGTCTTGGCATGTTCAGCCACATTCCACAGGCGCGAATAGGCCGGATAACGATGCATATTGCGTTCGTGATTCAGTCGGAAGCATGTATTCAGAATAAAGTTGCGATCTTTCTTTTTTAACTTGCCCGGTTTATGCGCCAGTGCGGCCAGTAGCGGGTCATTCAAATCACTCTGGCTGCCATCCAGAAAGGTTTTGAGCTGGTTGGCATAATCGTTGATCTGAACTGTCAGTGATGGCACATAATTCATTACAGCTTTGGCACCGGGCAATTGGGAGATAATCTCCGCCATATCGGTGTAATCTTTCATGGCATGCAGGTAGACCCAGGGCAGGTGATAGCGCCCGGTGTCCGCCTCGCGGTAAAAAGGCTGGTGCATATGCCAGTAAAAGATAACAGATAAGGGTTGGCTCATGGATAATCTCCAGGTGTTATAAAAAACTTATTTAAGAACCTTTACCGCAAAGGACGCAAAGGTGCGCAAGGAAGTCAAAAGCAAGATTCAGCGTTATGATCCGTTCATGCTTATTTGCCTGTTTATACTTTGCGTACCTTAGCGCCCTTTGCGGTGAAAAAGGTTTTATTCTTTTCTTTTACGATTAAAAGAAAAGAAGCTGAATCAGGTTTCGTGCAGGTTCTGACCTAGCATTTCAGGGGTAACAAGAACAATGCCATTTTCCGACACATAAAAGCGCTTGGCATCTTCAACCGGGTCTTCACCGATAACGGTACCATGTGGAATGACGGTGCCCTTGTCGATCACACAGCGTTTGAGACGGCAGTTATGTCTGATTTCAACATCGGGTAGAATGACAGCATCTTCGACCAGCGAGTAAGAATGCACACGAACATTCGAGAACAGCACGGAATGACGGATGACGGAGCCGGTGATCAGGCAACCGCCGGAAATCATCGAATCGACGGCCATGCCGCGCCGGTCATCGCTGTCAAAAGCGAATTTGGCTGGCGGTAATTGTTCCTGATTGGTCCAGATTGGCCAGTTTTTGTCGTACAGGTTCAGATCCGGAGAGATTTCTGCCAGATTGATATTGGCTTCCCAATACGCATCAATCGTACCCACATCACGCCAGTAACCCGATGCGCTGGTATTACCATCGAGGAACGGAAAGGCGAAGGCATTGGCGTTTTCGATGGCATGTGGAATCAGGTCGTGACCGAAATCGTGGGTGGATGATTCATCTGCCGCGTCTGCTTTCAGGCGTTCACGCAAATACTGGGCGGAGAATACATAAATACCCATCGAAGCCAGCGATTGTGCATCATCGCCAGGCATGGATTTGGGATTGTCCGGTTTTTCGGCAAATTCAACAATGCGGGATTCATCATTAATGGCCATCACGCCGAAAGCCTTGGCTTCATCCAGTGGTACCGGAATACAGCCGACAGTAATATCCGCGCCTTTGGCCACGTGGGCGGCAATCATTTTGCCGTAATCCATTTTGTAAATATGGTCGCCAGCCAGGATGACCACGTAATCAGGGTCATAATGGCGGATAATGTCTAAATTTTGATACACGGCATCGGCTGTGCCGACATACCAGCCTTCGCCCTGACGTTGCTGGGCAGGCAGGACTTCGACAAACTCGCCGAACTGACCGGACATGAAGCTCCAGCCGCGTTGCAAATGACGTTGCAAGGAATGGGATTTGTATTGGGTAACCACCGAAATGCGGCGAATGCCGGAATTGATGCAGTTGGACATTGGAAAATCGATAATTCTGAACTTGCCTCCGAATGGTACGGCAGGCTTGGCGCGCCAGTCGGTCAGCGCTTTTAATCGTGAGCCGCGTCCACCGGCCAGTACCATGGCGACCGTGTTGGATGTCAGTTTACTGATATTACGCTCCATTTGCGGGCCCATCTGATCCTCATTACTTGGAACCATGTCTCTCTCCTTTTCCCTGTCTGGAATTTGAAGCGCATCCTAGCAGCAAGCGGCATGATTCGCCATGTCGTTTTAAGATGGTTTTAAGCTGCATGTTCGGTTAGTATGCGGCAGCCGTTAACATGAGTTAAGGGGGAGGATTTCCATGCAGATTGAAGCCGTTTCTACGAACCCGTTTGAGGGGCAGAGGCCAGGCACATCAGGATTGCGCAAAAAGGTAAAAGTGTTTCAACAAGCACATTACCTCGAAAACTTCGTACAGTCGGTATTTGATTCAATTGGTGACTTTGCCGGACAGACGCTGGTGGTGGGCGGCGATGGCCGCTATTACAATCGTGAAGCCATTCAGACGATTTTGAAAATGGCTGCCGCCAATGGTTTCAGTAAAGTGTTGGTCGGGCAGGGCGGTATCTTGTCGACGCCTGCTGCTTCCTGTGTGATTCGAAAATACAAGGCCTATGGAGGCCTGATTCTCTCCGCCAGCCATAACCCGGCTGGCCCTGATGATGATTTTGGCATCAAATATAATATCGGCAATGGCGGCCCTGCGCCTGAAGGTGTGACTGAGGCCATTTTCGTCCGTACGCAAGATATCGAATATTATAACATCATTGAATGCGCCGATCTGAATTTGGATCAAACAGGCAGTTTTGAGCTGGCCGGTATGCAGGTGGAAGTCATTGATGCAGTGGCTGATTATGCTGAACTGATGCAGTCGTTGTTTGATTTTGATGCTATCCGGGATTTATTGGCCGGTGATTTTTCTATGGTGTTTGATGCTATGCATGCTGTAACCGGTCCGTATGGAAAAACGATTATCGAAGGCATGCTGGGCGCACCAGTGGGAACGGTGATCAATGGCGAGCCGAAAGAAGATTTTGGCGGTGGTCATCCTGATCCGAATCTGACCTATGCGCATGAACTGGTGGATATATTATATGGCGATGATGCGCCTGATTTTGGCGCGGCATCCGATGGCGATGGTGATCGCAATATGATCCTCGGTAACCATTTCTTTGTCACCCCGAGTGACTCTCTGGCCGTCATGGCAGCCAATGCCACGCTGGTGCCGGGTTATGCGGCTGGCATTAGCGGCATCGCACGATCCATGCCGACGTCGGCTGCGGCAGATCGCGTGGCTGAAGCGATGGGGCTGGATTGTTATGAAACGCCAACCGGCTGGAAATTCTTTGGTAATCTGATGGATGCCGATCGCGTCACCCTGTGCGGCGAAGAATCATTCGGCACCGGCTCCAATCATGTGCGTGAAAAAGATGGTTTGTGGGCTGTCCTGTTCTGGCTCAATATTCTGGCTGCGCGCAAGGAATCGGTAGCATCGATTCTGGCCGATCACTGGCAGAAGTTCGGGCGCAACTATTATTCCCGCCATGATTATGAAGGCGTGGATACTGCGGCTGCGACTGCCGTATTGCAGAACGTACGCGATCAGTTCTCATCCTTGCCAGGCACGGAACTGGCTGGGCGCACGGTCGCTGGCTGCGATGATTTTTCTTATACCGATCCGGTGGATGGCAGCGTTAGTGAAAATCAGGGCGTGCGTATTCTGTTTGAGGATGGTTCGCGTATTATTTTCCGCCTGTCCGGCACCGGCACCAGCGGCGCAACGATTCGCCTGTATCTGGAATCGTATGAGGCGGACAGCAGTCAGCATGGTTTAGATGCGCAGGATGCGCTGGCAGATATGATTGTGGCGGCAGGCGAAGTATCGCAATTGCAACAACTAACCGGGCGCGATAAACCGACAGTTATTACCTAAAAGAACCAAAAAGCATTACCACAGATGAGAATCAAAGACAAAACATTACGATTGGTTTTACTCTGCGAAACTCTGCGTACTCTGCGGTGAAAATGCTTATAGTTTATTTGTCTTTAATGAATTTTGAATCAAGAAGTGAGGCTTTGTATGAGTAAACCTATTTTATCACCTGAAGCGTGGGCAGTTGTTGAGGCACGTTCGCACGATCCGTTTGGCTGGCTCGGTATGCATGAGCACCCGGATGGCGGTGTGGTCGTCCGTGCCTTAAGCACGCAGGCTGAAAAATTATGGTTGCTGCCTGAGGGCGGCAGAGCCCAGGTGATGAAACGCAT
>CAZDFL010000075.1:0-7045 GCA_964504835.1 uncultured Zetaproteobacteria bacterium | reverse complement strand
ATCAGGGTCTGATGTTCGGTTATGCCACCAACGAAACCGACGTGCTGATGCCGACAGCCATTCACCTGTCGCACCAACTGGTGGCCAAGCAGGCCGAAGTGCGTAAATCCGGCAAGCTGGATTTCCTGCGTCCGGATGCCAAGTCCCAGGTTACCGTACGTTATGAAGATTATAAACCGGTCGCCATTGATGCCGTGGTGCTTTCCACCCAGCACAATCCTGACATTGAACACAAAGAGCTTTCCGATGCGATTATGGATGAAGTGATCAATCCTGTATTGGCCTCGACTGGCTTGCTGCATGCCGATACCGCCTACCATATTAATCCGACCGGTCGTTTCGTGATCGGTGGCCCTGTGGGCGATTGCGGCGTCACCGGTCGTAAAATTATCGTCGATACCTACGGTGGTTTCGGTCATCACGGCGGTGGTGCGTTCTCTGGTAAAGATCCGACGAAGGTTGATCGTTCCGCCTGTTATATGATGCGTTATGTGGCCAAGAATATTGTTGCCGCTGGTCTTGCCGATCGCTGCGAAGTGCAGGTGGCGTATGCCATCGGCGTAGCTCACCCGTTGTCCGTGATGATTAATACCTTCGGCACCGGAAAAATCGATGAAGACAAACTGGCAGAAATCGTGCGCGATGTATTCGATCTGCGTCCGAAGGGCATTGTGCAGGAACTTGATCTGCTGCGTCCGATCTATGCCAAAACAGCCGCATACGGTCACTTTGGCCGCGAATTGCCTGAATTTACATGGGAACGCACCGATAAAGCGAAAGCGCTTAAAGATGCAGCAGGTATCTGATTAGGTATCTGGATTAGATCAGACGGGGTCGTTCCGGCTTTTTCACCAGACTGAGGGGCACTGCAACAGGTTTTTAAAAACCTGCCAGGCTCAGTCGAATTTCAACGGTGCTCATATTTTTATGTCCGAACTGTGATTTACAGGTGGACAATCATAGGAGTATGAGAATGTCTGATTTTACAGATTATAAAGTGGCGGATATGTCGCCCGAAAATATCGCATGGGGTCGTAAAGAACTCGATATTGCCGAAACCGAAATGCCGGGTCTGATGGCCATTCGTGAAAAATACACTGCCGAGCAGCCTTTGAAAGGCGCACGCATTGCAGGCTCGCTGCATATGACCATCCAGACCGGCGTGTTGATTGAAACACTGATTGCATTGGGCGCGGAAGTGCGTTGGGCATCATGCAATATCTTTTCCACCCAGGATCATGCAGCAGCAGCCATTGCGGCCAAAGATATTCCGGTTTATGCCCATAAGGGCGAATCGCTGGAAGAGTATTGGGAATTCTGCCACGCCATTATGGAATGGGATGATGGCGGCACGCCGAACATGATTCTCGATGATGGCGGCGATGCTACGTTATTACTGATCCTTGGCGCGAAAGCAGAGGTTGATGCATCTGTTCTCGATAATCCGGGTTCGGAAGAAGAAGTGGCTTTGTATGCTTCGATCAAAAAGCGTCTGGCCAGCCAGCCGGGTTATTATACCACCCGTCGCGATTCGATTCAGGGCGTTACCGAAGAAACCACCACCGGCGTACATCGTCTTTATCAGATGGCTGAGTCCGGTGATTTGCCGTTCCCTGCCATCAATGTGAATGACTCGGTCACCAAATCCAAGTTTGACAACCTGTATGGCTGCCGTGAATCATTGCTGGACGGCATCAAGCGCGCCACCGATGTGATGGTGGCAGGCAAGATTTGCGTGGTGCTGGGTTATGGCGATGTGGGTAAAGGTTGTGCACAGGCATTCAAGGGCATGGGCGCTACGGTTCTGGTGACTGAAATTGATCCGATCTGCGCTCTGCAAGCTGCCATGGAAGGTTTCCGCGTGGTCAATATGGATGATGCATGCAAGGTGGGTAACATCTTCGTTACCACCACAGGCAACTATCATGTCATCACCCATGATCATATGGTGGCCATGCCGGATCAGGCTATTGTGTGCAATATCGGTCATTTCGATAATGAAATCGATTGCGCCAGCCTGAATCAGTACGAGTGGCTGAACATCAAACCGCAGGTCGATCAGATTATCTTCCCGGACGGTACCCGCATCACTTTGCTGGCTGAAGGTCGTCTGGTGAACCTCGGTTGCGCAACAGGTCATCCCAGCTTTGTGATGTCCAATTCATTCTCCAACCAGACACTGGCTCAAATTGAAGTATTCAATCAGACCGGCCAGTATGAAAACAAGGTATATACCTTGCCGAAACATCTGGATGAAGAAGTGGCACGGTTGCACCTGGCCAAGATTGGCGTGAATTTGACCCCGTTATCAGCAGAGCAGGCTGATTATATCGGCGTGCCGGTCGATGGTCCGTACAAGCCTGATCATTACCGCTATTAAGGATAGCATGATATGAGGATGGTGACGTTCAAGTCTTTTTCTATTTGTGCGCTCACCATCCTTGTGTCTGTTTTATCTGCACCCACGGCTTGGGCTGCCGGCGGCTTATCAGTCGATTCCAAGTTTGATTTAACCGGTGATGGTATCGTAGATGCATCCGACTGGGCTAAAATGAGCGAAGATGCCAAACAGACTTATGCCAATGAATCAATACAGGCACTGGGACTGGATCCTCTCGCTATTCTAAAAGGTCGACAAACACGCGGTGCTCGATACCTGCTGGGCTTGCGTTCTGTTTATGAATAAAGGCCATGTGATATTGCAAAAATCCAACGATTGTCTATAATAGAAATATACGCAAATTAGCGGTTCTCTTGAGCCGCTGGCGGTCACCGACGGGTGGCCGCCTTTTTTTTTATCCTTCGTGTCTTGTTGAACGGCATGATCGCTGTTTGAATGGCCCAATGTCCGAACAAAAGAAACAGATGACACAGATGCCTGATTGGCAACAGGTGGCGCGCCCCGGCGAAGGGCAAGCCATTTGCTTTGATTTACTTGCCGTAATGCAGCTGCCTGACGGGCGTTCTGTTGATATTCGCGAACAGGGGTTTCTGCTCTGCTTTCAGGGCGAGTTACGGGCCTGGCGCAATCACTGTCCGCATGCAGGTTCGCCGCTGGACTGGATTCCCGGCCAGTTTTTCAGCGATGATGGCAAGCAGCTCGTGTGTCACACCCACGGCGCTCGCTTTGAGCCATTGAGCGGAGCTTGCCTGTCCGGCCCCTGCCCTCGCGGGCTGTACCCGCTAGAAATTAAAGAAGATGAATCGGGGATTTATGTTCCAACCCAGGCCTTCTCTTTTTCCTGATGCCTAAGAACGGAAGCTATCACGCATCTCACTTGACCTATCTCAACTAACCCAAACGCCGTCTTTCGACCGAAGTGTTACAGTCGACCATGAGTAGACAGTTAGCAGCCAATCGCAGCTTACGTATTGTGCGATTGACTATCATTCAGCTTATTCTTTGTAGTTTACTACAACCTTGATCGGATCAAGGCGGCGATTTCCATATTGCTCAATGCGACCGGGTTGGTTTTTATGCTGCCGGGGCTGGCATTGGCAATGAGCTTGGAGATATCTGCCTCGCTGACGCCGTAAGCAGACAGCAGCGGCATGTCAAAGCGACTTGTCCATGCCTGTAACAGATTCAGCAAATAAGCTCTGGCCGCTGTATCCTTCAGATGATTATCACCGGCCATGATGCGGCCTGCTTCAGCGTATTTGAATAATCCGGTATTGTTCGGTTCCCGGCTTAACATGGCCTCGATATTCAGCCGTGTGGCCTCAAATAACAGGCTGCCGCAGACTTCGCCGTGCGGCATGGGGAAATACGCGCCAATGGGTGAGGCCAGTGCGTGTACGCTGCCGAGTCCGGCATTGGCCAGCGTCAGGCCGGACATGGATGAGGCATAAAGCATATCTGCTCTGGCTTCGAGATGATCACCTTGCTCGACAGCTATAGATAGCGAGCGAGCCACCCGCCCAATGCCGCTGATGGCCAGTGCATCGGTGATCGGGCTGGCATTTTTGGACACATAGGATTCGAGCAATTGGGTAAGCGCATCCATGCCGCAGGCGGCGGTGATGTGATCCGGGCAGGACAGGGTCAGTTCAGGGTCAAGAATGATGTGCCTGGCCACCAGTTGCTCATGGCGGAATGATTTTTTATAGCCATGCTCACCGATGACCGAGAGTACGGCATTTTTGCTGGTTTCGCCGCCGGTTCCTGCTGTGGTGGGCAGGGCGATGAAGGGGGTAGAAGGGCCTGCGTATATTTTGCCTTTACCGACGCCTTCCAGATAATCCATCACTGAATCACCGCCTGGCAATAATCCGGCCATGGCCTTGGCTGCGTCAATCGGACTACCGCCGCCAATGGCGACTACGCAATCAGGCAGAGCGCCTGCCATGGAGGCTATGGTTTCATCAACCAACTGCGGCGAAGGTTCACCGCAGACCCGGACGCGGTGCACGTCGAAATCAGCATGTAGCTGTTCAAGTAATTGTGCGCACAATGGCGATGCATCAAACGATGCCCCGCCAGTGACCAGTAATAAATGGTTGCCAAATCCTCGCGCCATGGCGCTCAGTTCACTGCGTTTACCGACTCCAAAATGAATATGCGGGGTGGCGGCGAAACTGAATGCGCCCATCACTTATTTCAGCAGCGCCTCGATTTCTTCACGGCTGATCGGGTCGGGCAGGCGCGCGCCGAGTTGAGCAACTACGCGGCCAGCGGCATGCGAGCCCAGATGTCCAGCCTGTTGCCATGTTAAACCGTTGGTGATGCCGTACAGCACGCCTGCGGCATACATATCACCGGCACCGGTGGTATCAATGGCATCAACGTCAACACCTTCAATCGGAAATGCCTCGCCGTCATGCATGATGATGGAACCGTTTTTACCCAGCGTCAGAGCGACATTGGCGCAGTGTTTGTGGATAGCGTGAGCGCAATCAATCGGGTCTTCCTTGCCGGTCAGGGCGCGCGCTTCTTCCTCATTGCAAAATAGCAAATCTACAGGGCCCTCAATCAGGCTCTGGAACTGGTCGCGGCAGATATCAATCAGAAACGGGTCGGAGATGGTCAGCGCCACCTTGACGTTGTTGGCCTTGGCCAGTTCGATGGCTCTGAGCGCGGCGGCCTTGGTGGATTCGCCAGCAAACAGATAACCTTCGATATAGACATATTCAGCCTGGGCTATTTCCGATTCGCTGATGTCGTCCGCATGCAGCGACGATGAGATGCCGAGGCTGGTCAGCATGGTGCGTTGCGCATCGGGTGTAATCAGTACCACGCAAGTGCCGGTCTGGCCTGCACCGGGATCGACTTCAATAGCAATGCCCAATTCCATCATCTCGTTCAAATATTGCTGACCGAAAGCGTCCGGCGCTGTTTTGCAGGCGTAGGCGGCGCTGCCGCCCATATCGGCGATGCCAACTATGGTATTGGCCGCCGAACCGCCGGAGCAATAATTGATATCATGTTCGGCCAACGCATCGAGCACCTGTTGCTGCCGTGCATCATCCACCAGCGTCATGATGCCCTTTTCGATACCGGCGCTATCGAGGAAGCCATCCTCGCACTGCACCTGCATATCCATAATTGCATTACCCACGCCGTACACATTGTATGCCATGATTCACTCCCGATACGTTTGAAATCAACTTAACTGCCAAGTGTGCTGGCGTGGAGGCTGGCGTCAACCTGAATCGCTTGACGTTTGGCTGGGTCCTTGAGTATTTATGCTTTGGCCAAACAAACGGTTTGAACGTAGTCAGTCGTCAAAACCTGCTGAAACGTGATTTTCGAAGCGGGTGTATTTATGGATGAAGGTTAGCTTCACATCACCAATCGGGCCGTTTCGTTGCTTGGCGACGATGATTTCTGCTAAGCCCTCATTATCCGGTTTTTTATTATATACTTCATCACGATAGATAAACATAATCACATCGGCATCCTGCTCGATTGCGCCGGATTCTCGTAAATCGGACATGACAGGACGTTTGTCGGCGCGCGCCTCCAGAGAGCGATTGAGCTGCGACAGGGCAATCACCGGTACATGCAGTTCCTTGGCCAGTGATTTCAGGGCGCGGGTGATTTCAGAGATTTCCTGGGCCCGGTTGTCGGCATCGGCGCGACCGGACATCAGGCCGATATAATCGATCAACACCAGATCCAGCTGCTTGGCTTCGCGTTTGAGGCGGCGACATTTGGAACGAATCTCCAGCACCGAAATGGCAGGCGTATCATCGACAAAGATAGCCGACTCAGCCAGTGAACCGCTGGCGGCAGCCAGTTTGCGCCAGTCCTCAGCTGAAAAACGTCCGGTGCGTAAATGTTGCATATCGACGCGAGCCTCGCAGGCCAGCATACGCATGGCGATCTGCTGCGATGACATTTCCAGCGAGAATACAGCTACCACAGCCGCATCATCCGAGCGAATGGAGGCGTTCTGAGCCAGATTCATGGAGAAGGCGGTTTTACCCATACTCGGGCGTCCGGCCACAATAATCAGGTCGCCGCGCTGCATGCCGGAGGTCATACGATCAAGGTCGTCAAAGCCGGTCGGGATGCCGGTGACCAGCTTTTTCTCGGCGTAGCGCGCTTCCAGTTCTTTGTAGCTTTCCAGCATCAGGTCGGACATTTTACTGAAAGAAGGGCGTGATCGATTGAAGTTTTCGGCGATGCCGAGAATATTTTTTTCGGCCAGATCAAGGTGTTCGTTTACACCACGTGAGGTTTCTTCATAGACCTCGCGAGTGACATTGCTGCAAACCGACAGTAAATCGCGCAGCACCGAGCGCTCGCGCACGATATCGGCATAGTGTTTGACATTGGCCGAGGTGGGAACCGCCGTGACCAGTTCGGCCAGATAAGCTTCGCCGCCGATATTGGCCAGTTCGCTACGTTGTTCGAGTTGATCCTTGATGGTTAGCGCATCAACCGGCTGGCCTTTGCCTGCCAGTTCGGTAATCACATAGAAGATGCGCGCATTGGCTTCAACGTAGAAATGTTCGGATAATAGCGAACCCTCTAAACGTTCCAGCGCTTCGGCATCAAGCATGATTCCCCCCAGCACCGCCCGCTCCGCATCATAAGCGT